>NZ_RZTI01000075.1:0-29476 GCF_003997275.1 Mesorhizobium sp. M6A.T.Ce.TU.002.03.1.1 | reverse complement strand
GGGCGTGGTTTTCGGTGATACGCACTTGCCGGCCAGGACGATCCTGTGGGCAGCCGGGGTCGCCGCTTCGCCGGCCGCCGAATGGCTGGGGGCGGCGGCGGACCGTGCGGGCAGGGTGCTGGTCGAGCCCGACCTGACCGTGCCGGGTAGCCCCGAGATTTTCGTCGTCGGTGACGCTGCGCACGTCCTGCGGCCGGATGGCCGCATGGTGCCCGGCGTAGCACCTGCCGCCAAACAGCAGGGCCGGCATGTCGCTGCGACGATCAAGGCCCGGCTTGCCGGCGACGCAACCCCGCGGCCGTTCCACTACAAGCATGACGGCGATCTGGCCACGATCGGCAAGCGCGCCGCCGCGATCGATTTCGGCTGGATCAAGCTCACCGGCCGGTCGGCCTGGTGGCTGTGGGGCCTCGCGCACATCTACTTCCTGATCGGATTCCGCAACCGGCTTGCGGTTTCGCTGAGCTGGCTATGGATCTACGTGACAGGTCAGCGCAGCGCGCGGCTGATCACCCAGGGCGACGACGACAGGAGCTGACGTCCCCGCCCAAGCATATTCATTCGCACGTCATCTGTTCTTGATGGACTCGACCGGATTTCGGCGCGAAGCTTTGCTTCGGGCAGGGCTTGGCACGCCGTTGAAGGCAGGCATGTTGCCGAAGCCTGACATGCCGTCGAACAGGAGAAAACAAAGCAATGCCCGAACTGCTCCAACCCGTCTCCCGCCGCGGGTTCCTCGCCGGTGCCGTCGCCACCGGAGCGCTGATCATGCTTCACCCGTTCTCCGCCCGCGCTCAAGGCAACCAGGCGCATCTGAGGATCATGGAGACGACCGACATTCATGTGAATGTCCTGCCTTACGATTACTACGCCGACAAAGAGAACGACACGATGGGACTATCACGCACCGCTTCGCTGATCGATGCGGTGCGCAAGGAAGCCACCAATGCGATGCTGATCGACAATGGCGACCTTCTGCAGGGCAACCCGATGGGCGACTATATTGCCTACGAGCGGGGGATGAAGGATGGCGACCTGCATCCGGTCATGAAGGGCATGAACCTGCTCGGCTATGAATGCTCGACGCTCGGCAACCACGAATTCAATTACGGCCTGTCGTTCATGGACAAGGTGCTGGCCGGCGCCAATTTTCCGTTCGTCTGCGCTAACCTGATCCGCGGCACCGAACTCGCTGCGAACCCGCGGGACGACAAGCTCTATCTCAAGCCTTACGTCATCCTCGACAAGAAGATCAGGGACGGGTCCGGCGCCGAGCAGCCTCTCAGGATCGGCGTCATCGGCTTCGTGCCGCCGCAGATCATGGTCTGGGACCTGAAGAATCTCGAGGGCAACGTCAAGACGCGCGACATTGTCGAGGCGGCCAAGGCGTGGGTGCCGCAGATGAAGGAGGAGGGCGCCGACATCATTATTGCGCTCTCACATTCCGGCATCGACGTGAAGCAGGGCGATATGATGGAAAACGCCTCGTTCTTCGTCGCTGGCGTCGAGGGCATCGACGCAGTGTTCACCGGCCACCAGCATCTCGTTTTTCCCGGCAAGAAGGACTTTCAGGCGCTCGAGGCCGTCGATACTGAAAAGGGCACGCTGCAGGGCAAGCCTGCCGTCATGGGCGGCTTCTGGGGCTCGCATATGGGTCTGATCGACTTGTTGCTGGAGCGCGACGGGTCGAAATGGCGGGTTGTCTCGGCGACCTCCGAGGCACGACCGATCTACGAGCGGGTCGACAAGGCGAACAAGCCGACGGTCGCTGACGACCAGCGCATCGTCGATGCGCTGAAAGAAGATCACGAAGCGACGCTTGCCTATGTGCGCCGGCCGGTCGGGAAAACCTCGGCGCCGCTCTATTCCTATTTCGCGCTGGTCGCCGACGATCCGTCGGTGCAGATCGTCAGCCAGGCGCAGGCCTGGTATCTCAGGGATATCCTCAAAAATACGCAGTGGAAGGACGTGCCACTGCTGTCGGCGGCGGCGCCGTTCAAGGCCGGCGGGCGCAACGGCGCCGACTACTATACCGACGTTCCCGCGGGCGATATCGCCATCAAGAACGTCGCTGATCTCTATCTCTATCCAAACACCGTCCGCGCCGTCGAAATCACCGGATTGCAGGTGAAGGAATGGCTGGAAATGTCGGCCGGTATCTTCAACCGGATCGAGCCCGATAAGGCCGACCAGCCGCTGATCAACACCGATTTCCCATCCTACAATTTCGACGTGATCGACGGCGTCACCTATCGGATCGACCTGTCGCAGCCGCCGAAGTATGATTCGAAGGGCGGTCTGGTGAATGCCGGCTCGAATCGCATCGTCGACTTGATGTTCGACGGGAAACCAATTGATCCCATGCGGAAATTCGTCGTCGCGACCAACAACTACCGTGCCGGCGGTGGCGGCAATTTCCCGGAGATCGATGCCTCGAAGATCTTTTATGAGGCGCCGGATACCAACCGCGACGTGATCGTGCGCTACCTCATCAGCCAAGGCACGATCAACCCGTCGGCGGACGCCAACTGGTCGTTTGCGCCAATGCCTGGAACCAGCGTGGTGTTCGAGACCGGCGCCAAGGCGAAGGATTTTATTGCGCAGGTGAAGTCGCTGAAGATCGAACCGGCAGGCGAAGGCGAAGCAGGGTTTGCCAAGTACCGCATCACTCTCTGAAGACAAAGCTTTTGCGCGCTAACTCAAACCCACCGCCTACAGCGGCGTAGGGTTTGGCGCTTCAAGCTGGCGGTGCGAAACGCCGCTTGATCACGGGCATGACCAGATCCAGCGCGTCCGTGGAAATGCCGCCGGAATAGCCGTCCGGCAACTGGTCGATCAGTTCGGGCTCGTCGAGCCCTTGCGAAAAGCCGCCGCCGGCATAGGGGCCGAGCAGGTAGACGCGGGTGTCGACGCTGTCCATGCGATCCAGAAAACGGTCGGGCCAGCCCCACAGCCATTGAGCGATGTTGATCGGGATGAGCAGTGTGCCCTGCCGACACGCTTCCGGAACAAAACCGCTCCAGCCAAGCGCCGCATAGCGCAAGATGCATTGGGTGAGTGACGCGCGGCTCAACGTATGCATGTCAGGCAACGCCGCCTTGACCGCCGCGATCGGCTTGTCGCCGCCATAGACCGTCAGGCCAGCGCGTTCGGTGGGCGCCAGCGCTGCAAGCCAGGCAGCCAGCGCTTCGCCTTCCCCAGGGTCGTTGCTCTTGATGTTGATATTGAAACGGCGATTGGGGAAATGCTGCAGCACTTCGTCCAGCGACGGCATCATGCCGACGCCTTTGCCGCGAAACGGAAAGGTCTTGCCGCCATCCGCCGTGTAGCCATAGCCGACATCGAATGTCCTCAGCTCGGGCATGGCATGGGCGCGCGTCTCTCCCTTGCCTTGCGTGCGGCAATCCAGCGTCCAATCGTGGAAGACGGCGAACTTGCCGTCGGTAGTCGGGTGGACATCGAGTTCCAGCGCGTCCGCACCGAGCGCAAAGGCGGCTTCCATCGAGGGAATCGTGTTTTCCAGGAACGCGTGGCGTGGCGGCAGCATGCGCTCGGCCGTGCATGTGTCGGCGTCGAGATCCGCGCGGTCGAAATCCTGAGCCAGGCCGCGATGGGCAAGCACCGAAGGGATGCCGGGCGGCCGGCTCGACAGCCGCGACGTATTGTTGAGCCAGATGCCGCCGGCGGCGGCGATCACGACGAGGAGGCAGATGGTGCGTTTGCGCATGATGTGATTCCCGATTGGCAGGCCGGGCGCATCCTGCGTCGTGATCTGACTTTTTGACGGCGATCGCAGGGCGATGTCGAGATTACGGAAAAAGCGCTCGGTGGCCCGTCGGGCCTCAAAACACCGACGTGTGGGGTGCAAGTTGTACTGCGCAATAAAATGGCGTGAGCCGCCAGAACGCTCTCAAGCCTTGTAGACCACCTGGCGGACATCGATGTAGCTGGCGCGGAAGCCGGCTTCGCAATAGTGCAGGTAAAACTCCCAGAGCTTCTTGAAGCGGTCGTCGAAACCAAGCGGGACGATCTTTTCCCAGGACGCCCAGAAGCGGTGGCGCCATTCGGCGAGTGTGCGGGCATAGTCGTCCGGGAAAATGCGCTCGCGCAGATGAGCGAGGCCATGGTCGTTGCCGAGCGTTTTCAGGATCGACGGTGTCGGCAGCATGCCGCCCGGGAAGACGTAACGCTGGATGAAATCCGGCCGCGCGCGATAGGTGTCGTAGGCTTTCTCGTTGATGGTGATGATCTGCAGGCCGGCGGTGCCGCCAGGCCGCAGGCAATCCTTCATCTTGCCGAAAAACACCGGCCAGTATTTTTCGCCGACCGCCTCGAACATCTCGATCGAGGCTATGCGGTCGTAGGATCCGGTTTCGTCGCGGTAGTCTTGCAGCTTGATGTTGACCTTGTCGGCAAGTCCAGCTTTCTGGACGCGCGCTCTGGCGAAATCATGCTGCTCGCGGCTGATGGTCAGCCCGGTGATGCGGCAGCCGATCTCGCGAGCGGCGAATTCGGCAAAGCCGCCCCAGCCGCAACCGATTTCCAGCACATGGTCTTTCGCGCCGATGCCCGTGTCCTTGGCCAGCGCGCGATACTTGGCGGCTTGCGCGCTTTCCAGATCGTTGGCGCCAGCCGCATAGAGCGCCGACGAATAGGTCATGCTTGGATCCAGCCATTCCTTGTAGAAGGCGTTGCCGAGATCGTAGTGCGCCGAAATGTTGCGCTTCGAGCCGGTGCGGGTGTTTTGGTTGAACCAGTGGCGGACACGCTGAACGGCGTTGATGAGCCAGTTGGCGCCGCCGGCGATGCGCTCTCCGATTTCCGAATTGACCACGAACAGTTCCAGGAAACTGGTTACATCGGGACTGTCCCAATCGCCGTCGATGTAGGATTCGGCGATGCCGATGGTGCCACCAGTGAAGGCGCGGCCGGGCAAGCGCCAGTTCTTGAGCACCAGTTCGGCGTCCGGACCCGGCGCCTTGCCGCCGACGAGGACGGCGCGGCCGTCCGGCATCCTCACCTTGAGCGAGCCACGCGGCAGGTTCATCGCCGCCGACAACACCATGCGCGCCTTGGTCGGCAGGCCCTTGACGGTTTCGGCGAAATTGAGTTCGTCCAGCCTGACCGCGTCGCCCCACGCAACGCCGCTGTCTTCCTTGTGAGCCATATCACGCCCCCCCGAACTTCTGCGGAGCCGGCGCAACAATGGCCAGTTTCCACACTCGCAGTTCATTCGCCAGGGCGCGAACGCCGCTTCCTGATGAATCCCCGCAGCAATCTTTCATCTCATCAAAGGGAACTTCAAGAGGCAAGGGGCAAGCGAACACGGATCAATGGACAGATTTTGGGGGAGGGCGTTGATCAACGCCGGAATCACTATGGTTGCAACCACCCAGATGCAGTAGTTGTAGCCATGCGTTACGTTATCGTCATCTGCTCCGCCACGTTCTTCCTGATCTGGGACGGAATCTACAATCAGGGCCGCTATCTCGACACCACGGTCAGGGAGATAACGCGCATCGTGCGCTACATCACCAGCCTGGTGTAGGTTTCTTTCCCGCTCGACGCGTTGTCGCCGCGACATCGTTGCCGGTTGACGCGACCGTTTTGCCCACACAAAACACGCTTGCACATCGATCGAGGAGGCTGGGTTGATCCGGCATATCGTTTTCTTCAGCGCGCGGCACAAAGAGGATGTCGAGGCCGTACGCACGGGCTTGCTGGCGCTGGGCAATATCCCACATTCCCGTCTTTTCGAGGTGGCGCTCAACACCAAGGTCGACCCGCTTTCGGACGAAATCGACGTGGTCGTTTATGCTGAATTCGAGGATGAGGCCGCTCTGGCCGCCTACAAGGCGCATCCGCTCTATGGCGAGACGACCAGCCAGGTCAAACCGCTGCGTGAACTGCGATATTCGGCGGATGTTGTGGCGGCGTCCTGAAAAGAAATCGACCGAGAGCAACGTGCTTCGCTTACTCCGTCTGAGCGGCGGTCGGTTCGGTCAGATGTGCCCCAGGCTGCTTCGGCGCGCTCCAGACCAGTATGGCAATAACAGCCATCGCGACGACCGCTGCCGCTATGAACAGCAGGCCGATCTCGCGGCGTCGATACGCGAACCTCCGGAACACTTGCCGCTGCCGGAAATCAACCTACGTGATCCAAATGAGAAAGATGCTGGGTCCTTGCGGCGTCAGACGAGGCTCTTGAACCAACTTCCGGAATGATGCACACCGCGCCGGCATGACCGAAACGATGCCAGCAGGCCCTCATTCGCTCGACCATCTTGTGCTGCCGACCGCGAGCCTCGACGTAGCGCGGGCGCGGCTGGTTTCGCTTGGATTTGTCGTGGCGCCGACCGGCATCCATCCTTTCGGAACGGAAAACTGCTGCGTCTTCCTTGAAGACAGCACTTATCTCGAGCCGCTGGCGGTGGGCAACGCGCAAGCTGCGGCGAAAGCGATCGCGGACGGCAACGTCTTCGTCGCGCGCGATCGTGCCTATCGCGACGAGCGCGGCAATGAGGGATTTTCCGCCCTTGTCCTGGGCACCGAAAATGCGAACGCAGATCATATGCGCTATGTCGAAGCCGGCCTGTCGGCCGGAGACATGCTGAGCTTTTCGCGCGCCTTCGCTGACACAGCGGGAAAGAGCGACACGGCATCGTTCAAACTGGCCTTCGCCTCCGGTGCCGGGGCGAAGGACGCATTCCTGTTCGCCTGCGAGCGGATCAATGCGCCGAAAGTGGATCGCACCGCGTTGCAGATCCACCCCAATGGCGCAACCGGCATCATCGAAGTCGTGGCGGTCAGCGAGAAGCCATCCGAACAGCACCGATTGATCTCGATCGCGGCGCGCAGTCCCACGGCCGGGCAGGGGAGCACCGCGTTTGGCCTGCCGAACGCGACCTTGACCCTGCTTGACCCCGTCGCTTTCGAAGCGCGCGTCGGCATACTTGCCGGCGCGCCATCGGAACTCCGCTTCGCCGGGGTAGTCTTTTCAGTTCGCCGCGCAGACACGGTCGCAAAGCTGCTTGCAGCCAATTCCGTCGAACACGACATACGCGGCAATGATATTGTCGTGCGGCCGGCACCCGGACAGGGTGCGGCCTTCATCTTCCGGGAGATCGCATGAGCAAGCCCAATTCGTCCGTAACCGTCGGCAATGTCGTCTTCGGCAACACCGCGCCGCTGTCGCTGATTGCCGGCCCGTGCCAGCTTGAATCGCGCCAGCACGCCTTCGATATGGCTGGCGCGCTGAAGGAACTGACTGAGAAGCTGGGACTGGGCCTCGTCTACAAGACCAGCTACGACAAGGCCAACCGCACCTCGCTTGGCGGCACGCGCGGCGCCGGGCTCGATGCGGCGCTGCCGGTCTTCGACGATTTGCGCAAGGCGTTTTCGCTGCCGATCCTGACCGATATCCACACCGAGGAACAGTGCGCGGTCGTGGCGCCGCATGTCGACATCCTGCAGATTCCGGCTTTCCTCAGCCGCCAGACCGACCTGCTGATCGCGGCTGCAAGAACCGGTAAGGTCGTCAATGTGAAGAAGGGCCAGTTCCTCGCGCCCTGGGACATGAAGAACGTCGTCGCCAAGATCACCGGTTCCGGCAACGCCAACGTGCTGGTTACCGAGCGCGGCGCATCCTTCGGCTACAACACGCTGGTGTCCGATATGCGCGCCCTGCCGATCATGGCCGAGATCGGCGCGCCGGTGATTTTCGACGCCACGCATTCCGTGCAGCAGCCGGGCGGGCAGGGCGGCTCCACGGGTGGCGATCGGCGCTTCGTCGAGACGCTGGCGCGCGCCGCGGTTGCTGTCGGCGTCGCCGGCGTGTTCATCGAGACGCACCAGGATCCCGACAACGCCCCCTCCGATGGCCCCAATATGGTGCCGCTGAAGGATCTCCCGGCCCTGCTTGAAAGGCTGATGGCATTCGACCGCGTCGCCAAGGGCTGAGCATGCCCAGGGTCCTAAGTCCCGCCTCCCTCTAAACTTGTGGTCAACAGGTGCCGGTTGTACGCTGTCCAGGCAACCGAGTACCTTGGAGGAGGAAGCCATGCCCGTCGCCCGTGTCACCGAAATCACGTCATCGTCGAAGAAGAGCTTTCAGGACGCTATCGAACTGGGAATTGCGCGCGCTGCAAAGACTTTAAAGAACGTCGAAGGCGCCTGGATCCAGGACCAGAAGGTCGTCGTCGAGGACGGTAAGATCTCCGCCTACCGCGTCAACATGAAGGTCACCTTCATCTTGGCTGAGTGACCGACTGGCGTGGAAAAGTCTGGAACCTTCATTCGCGCCCCTCATTGTCAAGCATAGCGTCAACGACAACGAGGAGTACATAAATGACAACCCAGACAGGACACACAGAAGCCATCGCTGCCTCGCGGGTCATCGGCACATCAGTCTACAACACGGAAGGCACGCATATCGGCGACATCGAGGATGTCATGCTCGACAAGTTGTCGAATGGAATCATGTTTGCCGTGATCGGCTTTGGCGGATTTCTCGGCATCGGCGAGAAGTATCACGCCATTCCGTGGGCGACCCTCGACTATGACGAGAACAAGGGCGGCTACGTCGTGCCGTTCACCAAGGAGCAACTGAAGGCTGCTCCCGCCTATTCGATCAACGAACTGACGGGCGCCGACGGCGAGGCCGCGCGTGATGCTTCATACAGCTACTACAAGGTCGAGCCTTATTGGCACTGACCTTGATCTGCCGGAATCAAAAGGCCCTCGGTTGAACCGAGGGCCTCTTCTGCAGGATATCTACTCCGCCGCTTGAAGGGTCGACAACTCTACCGCGCCTTGTTGAGGCTGCTGAGTGTCACACGACGTCAGAAACGCCGCCGCGATCAGGAACAAACTCACAATGCCGCTCAACTGAGACATGGCGAAACTCCTCCTGTTTCGCCCCGCGCAAGTGCGAGCATAACCAGAAAGTCGCATGCCGCCAAGACTTATGATGACAGCAATTTTTGCTTCGTGAACCGGCATGGCGGAGGTGGCGGCAATATTTGCGGACACCCCGATTGCGTTTTGCAGCACTTTGGCTAAGACGTGCGCGACGCTTTGTCAGATCAAATCGGGGACATCGTATGACCGCCATCATCGACATTGTCGGGCGTGAAATCCTGGACAGCCGCGGAAACCCGACCGTCGAGGTCGACGTCGTGCTCGAAGACGGCTCGATGGGCCGCGCTGCGGTACCCTCCGGCGCATCGACCGGCGCGCATGAGGCGGTCGAGCTGCGCGACGGCGGCGCCCGCTACCTCGGCAAGGGCGTCCTGCGGGCGGTAGAGGCCGTCAATGGCGAGCTGTTCGAGGCGATTGGCGGCATGGAAGCCGAGAACCAGATCCACATCGACCAGACCATGATCGAGCTCGACGGCACGCCCAACAAGAGCCGGCTCGGCGCCAACGCCATCCTCGGCGTGTCGCTGGCAGTGGCGAAGGCTGCGGCGGAAGCGGCTGGCCTGCCGCTCTATCGCTATGTCGGCGGCACCAAGGCGCATGTGCTTCCGGTGCCGATGATGAACATCATCAACGGCGGCGCCCACGCCGACAACCCGATCGACTTCCAGGAATTCATGATCCTGCCGATCGGTGCGCCGACACTGCGTGACGGCGTGCGCTGGGGCTCGGAAATCTTCCACACGCTGAGGAAGCGGCTGAAGGACGCCGGCCATAATACCAATGTCGGCGACGAGGGCGGCTTCGCTCCTAACCTGAAGAGCGCGCCCGCTGCGCTCGATTTCATCATGGAATCGATCGAGCAGGCTGGCTTCAAGCCGGGCGAAGAGGTTGCGCTCGGTCTCGATTGCGCCGCCACCGAATTCTTCAAGGACGGCAACTACGTCTATGAAGGCGAGAAGAAGACCCGCGATCCGAAGACCCAGGCCAAATATCTGGCCAAGCTCGCCGCCGACTATCCGATCATCACCATCGAGGACGGGCTGGCCGAGGACGACTGGGACGGCTGGAAAACGCTGACCGACCTCATCGGCAAGAAGACCCAGCTGGTCGGCGACGATCTGTTCGTCACCAACACGGCGCGGCTACGCGACGGCATTCGCATGGGCGTCGCCAATTCGATCCTGGTCAAGGTCAACCAGATCGGCTCACTGACCGAGACGCTTGACGCCGTCGAGACCGCGCACAAGGCCGGCTACACCGCTGTCATGTCGCATCGCTCGGGCGAAACCGAAGATTCGACCATCGCCGATCTCGCGGTTGCCACCAATTGCGGGCAGATCAAGACAGGTTCGCTGTCGCGCTCTGATCGCATGGCCAAGTACAACCAGCTCATCCGCATCGAGGAAGAACTCGGCAAGCAGGCGCTCTATGCCGGCAAGTCGATCGTCAAAGGCTGAGCCAGCCGAAAATATCCGAAATGAAAGGGCGGGGCATTCTCCGCCCTTTTTGCTTTACACCGCCAAATCCGGCCGTCCGTAACCGTCCATTAAGCACAATTGGGCGAGAAAGGAGGCTAGGTCGCAGAGTGTTAGAGCGTCCTTTGCTCGTCCAAGAGGACGCGCGGCGCTTTATGGGATTTGGATCATGTGGACACGTCAGCACAAGCAGAGAAATACCGGGCGGCTGATCATTCCCTCGCTCTGCGTGGTGTTCCTGGCCTATTTCGGATTCCACGCCTATCACGGCGAATTCGGCATCTATTCCAAGTACCGGTTGGAAGCCGAAACCGTCGACCTGCAAGGCAAGCTCGATGCCGTCAAGGCGCGCCGGCTCGACCTGCAGCGGCGCGTTCAGCTCATGCATCAGGGCACGCTGGAGAAGGACATGCTCGACGAGCAGGCGCGCAAGGCGCTCAATATGTCCCACGCCGACGAAATCACCATCATGTTACCGGCTACAGCAAGATAACCATATTTCAGTTAATCGGCAATATTTTCAATGATTTTAATCGCTTAGACGCATGTCAGCCATGCATTTTCGGCATGGCGAAACGTCTTCTCACGTGTTAGCCTCCCCAAAATCGGTGGGGAGAACTGATCTCCCTCAGTGTCCGCAAGAGACGCCAACAGGGAGTGATGCATGGCCACCGCCGCCAGAAAAGCGCCTGCCAAATCCAAATCCAGATCCGACGGCAAATCGGCGGGGCTTTCAGCCCCCAAGCCTGTCGACTTCACCAAGCAAGAGGAGCTTGACGCCTACCGGCGCATGCTGCTTATCCGCCGCTTCGAGGAAAAGGCCGGCCAGCTCTACGGCATGGGTTTCATCGGCGGCTTCTGCCATCTCTATATCGGCCAGGAAGCAGTCGTTACCGGCATGAAGATGGCACTGGTCGATGGCGACCAGATGATCACCGCCTACCGCGATCACGGCCACATGCTGGCGATGGAACTGTCGCCGCGCGGCGTCATGGCCGAATTGACCGGCCGCCGCGGCGGCTTGTCCAGGGGCAAGGGCGGCTCCATGCACATGTTCTCCAAGGAGAAGCATTTTTACGGCGGCCACGGCATTGTCGGCGCGCAGGTTTCGCTCGGCACCGGCCTTGCTTTCGCCAACCGCTATCGCGGCAACAACAATGTGACGCTGACCTATTTCGGCGACGGCGCCGCCAATCAGGGCCAAGTCTATGAAAGCTTCAACATGGCCTCGCTGTGGAAGCTGCCGGTGATCTACATCATCGAGAACAACCGCTACGCAATGGGCACTTCGGTATCGCGTTCATCGGCCGAGACGGATTTTTCGCACCGCGGCGCCTCCTTCAAGATCCCCGGCATCCAGGTCGATGGCATGGACGTCCGCGCGGTCAAGGCAGCCGGCGATCTCGCCACCGAATGGTGCCGCGCCGGCAAGGGGCCGCTGATCCTCGAAATGCAGACTTACCGCTACCGCGGTCACTCGATGTCCGATCCGGCAAAGTACCGCTCCAAGGAAGAAGTGCAGAAGATGCGCTCCGAGCGTGACCCGATCGAGCAGGTCAAGGCGCGCCTGATCGAAAAGAAGTGGGCCGATGAGGACGAGCTCAAGGCCGTCGACAAGGAGGTTCGCGATATCGTCGCCGACGCCGCTGAATTTGCCCAGAATGACGCAGAGCCGGATCCGTCCGAGCTCTGGACCGACATCGTACTGTAACGAGAGGGCAAGGACATGCCGATCGAAATTCTCATGCCCGCTCTCTCGCCGACCATGGAAGAGGGCAATGTTTCCAAATGGTTGAAGAACGAGGGCGACAAGGTCGTCGCCGGTGACGTCATCGCCGAGATCGAAACCGACAAGGCGACGATGGAAATCGAGGCCGTCGACGAAGGCACGCTTGCCAAGATCGTGGTTCCAGCCGGCACCGAAGGTGTCAAGGTCAACGCGCTGATCGCTGTGCTCGCCGTTGATGGCGAAGATACCGACAAGGCAGGCGAAGGCGTCGGCGAAGAAGAACCTGCCAAGGCTGAAACAGCCGCGCCAGCGCCTGCTGCGGCCAAAAGCGAGGCGGCAGCACCTGTCGCCGCTGCGCCCAAGCTGGAAATTGCCGCCGATCCGGACATCCCGGTCGGCACGGAAATGGTCTCGACCACTGTGCGCGAGGCGTTGCGTGACGCGATGGCGGAAGAGATGCGCCGCGATGGCGACGTCTTCGTCATGGGCGAGGAGGTTGCCGAGTACCAGGGCGCCTACAAGATCACACAAGGGTTGCTGCAGGAGTTCGGGCCGCGTCGCGTCGTCGACACGCCGATCACCGAGCACGGTTTTGCCGGCGTCGGCGTCGGCGCGGCGATGGCCGGCCTGAAACCGATCGTCGAGTTCATGACCTTCAACTTCGCCATGCAGGCGATCGACCAGATCATCAACTCCGCCGCCAAGACGCTCTACATGTCCGGTGGCCAGATGGGCGCGCCCATCGTCTTCCGCGGGCCGAACGGCGCGGCCGCCCGCGTCGCCGCCCAACATTCGCAATGCTACGCCGCCTGGTACAGCCACATTCCCGGCCTGAAGGTGGTGATGCCCTACACCGCCGCCGACGCCAAGGGGTTGCTTAAGGCCGCGATCCGCGACCCGAACCCGATCATCTTCCTCGAAAACGAAATCCTCTATGGCCACTCCTTCGACGTGCCGAAGATGGACGATTTCGTGCTGCCGATCGGCAAGGCGCGCATCCATAAATCAGGCAAGGACGTCACCATCGTCTCCTTCGGCATTGGCATGACCTATGCGATCAAGGCCGAGGCCGAATTGCGCGGCATGGGCATCGATGCCGAGATCATCGACCTCAGGACCATCCGTCCGCTCGATTTCGATACCATTATCGCTTCGGTCAAGAAGACCAACCGTCTGGTGGTGGTGGAGGAAGGATTTCCGCAGAACTCGGTCGGCGACCACATCGCCAACCAGGTGTCGCAGCGCGCCTTCGATTTCCTCGACGCGCCGGTCATCACCATTGCCGGCAAGGACGTGCCAATGCCCTATGCGGCCAACCTCGAAAAGCTGGCGCTGCCCAATGTCGGCGAGGTCGTCGAGGCGGTCAAAGCCGTCACATATCGCTGAGCAGGGCGGGAGGACAAAATGCCGATCAACATCACCATGCCTGCCCTCTCGCCCACGATGGAAGAGGGCAATCTGTCCAAATGGCTCGTCAAGGAGGGCGACAAGGTTTCGCCGGGCGACGTGATCGCCGAGATCGAGACCGACAAGGCGACGATGGAAGTCGAGGCCGTCGACGACGGCACGGTCGCCAAGCTGGTCGTCCCGGCCGGCACCGAAGGTGTCAAGGTCAACGCGCTGATCGCCGTGCTCGCCGTCGAAGGCGAGGATGCGGCGGCCGCCGCGAAGAGCGGTGACGGCGCTGCGCCGGCAAAGGCCGAGGCCAAGCAGGACAAGGCGCCAATCTCCCCACCCGTGGGGGAGATGTCGACGAAGTCGACAGAGGGGGGCGCTGTCCCTCCAGCCGTAGGGAGCAAAGCGCCCCCCTCTGGCCTGCCGGCCATCTCCCCCACAAGGGGGGAGATCAGCCAATCGCCGGACGGCCGCACCTTCGCCTCGCCGCTGGCCCGTCGCATCGCCCTGGAAGCCGGCGTCGACGTCTCAGCGGTGACCGGTTCCGGCCCGCATGGCCGCGTGGTCAAGGCCGATGTCGATGCAGCTATTTCCAGCGGCAGCGCCAAGGCGCCCGCTGCAAAAGCGGCGCCCGCCGGCGCTCCGGCTCCAGCTGTCGCAGCCAAGCCAATGTCGGACGACCAGGTGCTGAAACTGTTCGCCGAAGGCTCCTACGAGCTTGTTCCGCACGACAACATGCGCAAGACCATCGCGCGCCGGCTGGTCGAGGCCACGACCACCATCCCGCATTTCTACCTGACGCTCGACTGCGAGCTCGATGCGCTTCTGGCGCTGCGCACGCAGATCAATGCGGCTGCCCCGGTGAAGAAGACCGACAAGGGTGAGGTGCCGGCCTACAAGCTGTCGGTCAACGACATGGTCATCAAAGCGATGGCGATGGCGCTGATGGCGGTGCCGGATGCCAATGCCTCATGGACCGAGAGTGCCATGGTCAAGCACAAGCATGCCGATGTCGGTGTCGCGGTCTCGATCCCCGGCGGCCTGATCACGCCGATCATCCGGCGTGCCGACGAAAAGACCCTGTCGGTCATTTCCAATGAGATGAAGGATCTTGCCAGCCGTGCCCGCAGCCGCAAGCTGAAGCCGGAAGAATATCAGGGCGGCACCACGGCAGTGTCTAATCTCGGCATGTTCGGCATCAAGGACTTTGCCGCCGTCATCAACCCGCCGCATGCGACGATCCTGGCGGTCGGCGCCGGCCAGGAGCGCGCGGTGGTCAGGAGCGGCGAGATCAAGATCGCCACCATCATGTCGGTGACGCTGTCGACAGATCACCGCGCCGTCGACGGTGCGCTCGGCGCCGAACTGCTCGTCGCCTTCAAGCGCATGATCGAAAACCCGATGGGCATGCTGGTCTAGAAAGGAAGAAGGCGGTGCGGAAATTCTTCACCAGCCTTTTTGCCTTCATCCTTTCCGGTTTGGCCGGCGGATTGGTGGCGCAGGGGCTCGCCGTCGCCACTGATGCCGACGTAGAGTACATCCTTGTGTTCATGATCTCGGCTCTCGTCACCATCCTCGTGACGGTCGCCCTCTTCATCGCGCAGTTTATGTCGAACCCGCAAAGCGCGATAAACCTGACGTCGCTTATCGCGGTTGCGTTTTTTGTGCTCGTCGGGGTTGGCCTGATCACCTGGACTTTCTCCCAGCCATCCGGAAAGAGCCAGTTGCCGAGCGATCTTCCCATTGTCGCCGGCCTCGTCCTGCCGGGCCTCGCCACGGTGTTGGTCCAGTGGCTGTTCTTTGGCTGGCGGGTAAAGCGCGCACAAGCAGGATTTGGCAGGAGCGGGGCAAACGCATGAAAACAGTCCTTTGCTACGGGGACTCGCTGACCTGGGGCTATGATGCGGCAAGCCTGGATCGCCACCCGCTCGAGGACCGTTGGCCGAGCGTGCTGCGGGCGACGTTGGGAGGCGGTATCGAGGTCATCGCTGAAGGCTTGAACGGCCGCACAACGGCTTTCGACGATCATCTGGCCGGCGCCGACCGTAACGGCGCTAGAGTGCTGCCGACGATCCTGATGACGCATGCGCCGATCGACCTGATCATCATCATGCTCGGCGCCAACGACATGAAGCCGTGGATCCACGGCAATCCGGTCGCCGCTAAGCAAGGCATCGAGCGCCTGATCGATATCGTGCGCGGGCACGACTACCCGTTCGACTGGCCGGCGCCGCAGATCCTGATCGTCGCGCCGCCCGCGGTCAGCCGTACGGAAAACGCCGAATTCAAGGAAATGTTCGCCGGCGGCGATGAAGCCTCGAAGCGGCTGGCACCACAATATTCCGCCCTCGCCGACGAGGCCGGCTGCGGCTTCTTCGATGCGGGCACGGTGGCTGAGACCACGCCGCTCGACGGCGTCCATCTCGACGCGGAGAACACGCGGAAAATCGGGCAGGCATTGGCGCCGCTCGTGCGCGTCATGCTGGAATTGTGAAGGAGAAGATCCGTGGCTGAGAATTACGACGTCATCATCATCGGCTCCGGCCCCGGCGGCTACGTCACGGCGGTGCGTTCAGCCCAGCTCGGCTTCAAGACGGCGATCGTCGAGCGCGAGCATCTCGGCGGCATCTGCCTTAACTGGGGCTGCATCCCGACCAAGGCGCTGCTGCGCTCGGCCGAGATCATGCATTATTCGGATCATCTGAAGGACTATGGATTGAAGATCGACGGCAAGGTCAGCGTCGACACCGCTGCCGTCGTCGACCGCTCGCGGAAGGTCTCGCTGCGGCTGAACGGTGGCGTCGCCTTCCTGATGAAGAAGAACAAGGTCGACGTCATCTGGGGCGAAGCCAAGCTCTCCAGGCCCGGTGAGGTTGTTGTTTCGAAATCCTCCAAGAAGCCGATGGAGCCGCAGCCGCCGGCGCCCAAGGGCGTCAAGGGCGAGGGCACCTACACCGCAAAGCACATCATTCTTGCCACCGGCGCCAGGCCGCGTGCGCTGCCCGGCATCGAGCCTGACGGCAAACTGATCTGGACCTATTTCGAGGCGATGGTGCCGAAGGAGATGCCGAAGTCGCTGCTGGTGATGGGTTCGGGCGCGATCGGCATCGAATTCGCTTCGTTCTACCGCACCATGGGCGCCGAGGTGACGGTGGTCGAGCTGCTGCCGGCGGTAATGCCGGTCGAGGACGCAGAGGTCTCGAAATTCGCGCAGAAGCAGTTCGAGAAGCAAGGCATGAAGATCATTCTCGAAGCCAAGGTGACCAAGGTCGAGAAGGGCACGAACTCGGTTACTGCGCATGTCGAGATGAAGGACGGCAAGGTCGAGAAGATCACCGCGGATCGGATGATCTCGGCCGTCGGCGTGCAGGGCAACATCGAGAATCTCGGGCTCGAAGCGCTCGGTGTGAAGACCGAACGCGGCTGCGTTGTCGTTGACGGTTACGGCAAGACCAATGTGCCCGGCATCTATGCCATCGGCGATGTCGCCGGCCCGCCGATGCTCGCCCACAAGGCCGAACATGAAGGCGTGGTCTGCGTGGAGAAGATCGCAAATTTCCCCGGCGTGCACGCCACGGACAAGCTGAAGATTCCGGGCTGCACCTATTGCAACCCGCAGGTTGCCTCCGTCGGCTTGACTGAAGCGAAAGCGAAGGCCGAGGGCAAGGACATCCGCGTCGGTCGCTTCCAGTTCGCCGCCAACGGCAAGGCCATTGCGCTCGGCGAGGATCAGGGCTTCGTCAAGACCATCTTCGACAAGATGACCGGGCAGTTGCTTGGCGCGCATATGGTTGGCGCCGAAGTGACTGAGCTGATCCAGGGTTTTGTCGTGGCGATGAATCTGGAGACCACCGAGGAAGAACTGATGCACACGATTTTCCCGCACCCAACGCTGTCGGAGATGATGAAGGAAAGCGTCCTAGACGCCTATGGCCGCGCGCTGAACGCATGATAAATCGGCCGCTTGAGGCTCAACACGCGAGAGCCAAGGAACTCGACGGCAAGGTAATTCGTTTCCGGATGCATTCATCACACAAGGATAGGGCATATGGACGTGAACGGCGTGGGCTGGGTAGCAGCGATCATCATCGGCGGTTTGGCAGGATGGCTTGCCGAGATGTTCATGAAGAGCAACACCGGCATCCTGATGAACATCATTCTTGGCATCGTTGGCGCGATCGTGCTGAATGCCATCCTGCAGGCGCTCAACATCGGCGCCTTCGGCGCCGGCTGGATCGCCTATCTGATCACCGGCTTCATCGGTGCCTGCCTGCTGATCTGGGTAGGGCGCATGGTGCGCCGTTAGTTGCTGAACTCTTGCCATGCGAACGCGGCTGTGGCGGCATGCGCCGCCGCGGCCTTTTTCTTTGCAGCGAAAAGTCTTAGATGACTTGTGAAAAGCGAACGTCGGACAGGCGATCGCCAACGAACCGGATTTCAGATGGTCACCGTCCTCGACACGATCGCCAATGCGCCGCGCCTGCGGCATCCTGAAAAGGCGCACAAGCCCGACCAGGACGTGCTGCGCAAGCCCGACTGGATCCGCGTCAAGGCGCCGATGTCGAAAGGCTATGCCGAGACGCGCGAGATCGTGAAGTCGCACAAGCTCGTGACGGTGTGCGAAGAGGCCGGTTGCCCCAATATCGGCGAGTGCTGGGAAAAGAAGCACGCCACCTTCATGATCATGGGCGAGATCTGCACGCGCGCCTGCGCCTTCTGCAACGTGGCTACCGGTATACCGACCGCGCTCGATCCCGATGAGCCGGCCCGCGTCGCCCACGCTGTCAAGCAGATGGGTCTGACCCATGTCGTCATCACCTCCGTCGACCGCGACGATCTCGCCGATGGCGGAGCTCAGCACTTTGCCGAGGTCATCCGCGCCATCAGGGCGGCAACGCCGTCGACGACGATCGAAATCCTGACGCCCGACTTCCTGCGCAAGGAAGGCGCGCTGGAGATCGTGGTGGCGGCGAAGCCCGACGTTTTCAACCATAATCTGGAGACCGTGCCGTCGAACTATCTGACGGTCCGGCCGGGCGCCCGCTATTTCCATTCGATCAGGCTGTTGCAACGGGTCAAGGAGCTCGATCCGTCGATCTTCACCAAATCCGGCATCATGGTTGGCCTTGGCGAGGAGCGGAACGAGATCCTGCAGCTGATGGACGATCTGCGTTCGGCCAATGTCGACTTCATGACCATCGGCCAGTACCTGCAGCCGTCGAAGAAGCATCATCCGGTTATCCGCTTCGTCACGCCGGAGGAATTCAAGTCCTTCGAGACCATCGGCAAGACCAAGGGCTTCCTGCTGGTGGCGTCAAGCCCGCTGACGCGCTCGTCGCACCATGCCGGCGACGATTTCGCCAGGCTGCGCGCGGCGCGCGAAGCGTTTCTCAGAAAGTCCGCCTAACACACTGGTTTCATGCCGCAATTCGAAGCCCACCGTCGCGTTTCCCATACGCCGGAGCAGATGTTTGCTCTGGTTGCCGATGTCGAATCCTATCCACAATTCCTGCCGCTTTGCGAGGCGCTGACGGTTCGCTCGCGCAAGGAACGCAACGGCCGCACACTGCTCATCGCCGACATGAGCATCGGCTACAAGGCGATCCGCGAGACTTTCACCACGCAGGTGCTGCTAAAGCCTGACGAGAACGCCATCGACGTAAAATACATCGACGGTCCGTTCAAATATTTGAGCAATGCCTGGCGTTTCGAGCCGGCCGACGGCGGTTGCAACGTCTGCTTCTTCATCGACTACGAATTCAAGAGCCGTATTCTGGGCGCGGTGATGGGAACGATGTTCGATCGCGCCTTCCGCATGTTCTCCGAGGCGTTCGAGAAGCGCGCCGACGTCATCTATGGGCCAGCGCCAGCAGCCTGATCCGCAGCGAGTGCGCGCAAGCCCAGTTCAAGCGCATGCTTGACCGTCGCCTGGCGGATGAAATTGCGGCCTTTGTCGGTGAACAACTGACATTCGCTGACGACCGGCCGACCAGTCAAGGCGACACCGAACCAGACCAGGCCGACGGGCTTTTCCGTCGAGCCGCCGCCTGGACCGGCAATGCCGGTGACGGCGAGGGTCAGTCCGGCGCGCGAACGGGTCAGGGCGCCCTGCGCCATCTCGATCGCCGTTTCCCGCGAGACCGCGCCATGCGCCTCAAGCGTGGCGGCGGAAACGCCGAGCATCTCCGTCTTCGCCTCGTTGGAATAGGTGATGAAACCCCGGTCGACCACCGTGGAAGAGCCGGCGATGTCGGTCAGGGCGGCGATGATCATGCCGCCGGTGCAGCTCTCGGCCGTCGCCAGCATGATGTCGCGCTGCTGGCAGGCTTGAAGCAGGGCATCTGCGAGATCGTTGTTGCTCATTCGGGGACATCCCCTGGAAACACGACACTGGCGGTCGCGATGGCGGCTATCCCTTCCTCGCGGCCGACAAAGCCGAGCTTTTCGTTGGTTGTCGCCTTGATCGAGACACGGTTCCGGGAAATTCCCAGCATTGCCGAAAGGGTTTCTGTCATTGCTTCGCGATGCGGGCCGACCCGTGGCGCCTCGCAGATCAGCGTTATGTCGGCATTTGCGATGCGCCCGCCGCGCGCGCGCACCAGTCTCGCCGCATGTTCGACGAAGATCCGCGAGGCCGCGCCCTTCCACTGCGGATCCGATGGCGGGAAATGCGTGCCGATGTCGCCGGCGCCGCAGGTGGCGAGCAGCGCGTCGGTCAAGGCGTGCAGGCCGACGTCGGCGTCCGAATGGCCGGACAGTTTCTTGTCGTGCGGGATGGAGACGCCGCACAGGATGACATGGTCACCGGGCTCGAACGCATGAACGTCGTAGCCATTGCCGGTGCGGATGTCTGGAAAGCGCGGCCGTTCGCCGGAAAGCCGCTGATCCGCCATCGAAATATCTCTTGCCCAGGTGAGTTTGACATTATCCGGCGAGCCCGGAACGATCTTCACCGGAATATGTGCCCACTCGGCGATCGCGGCATCGTCGGTGAAGTCCGCCTTGCCGAGATGATGTGCCTTTTCGTGGGCGGCCAGGATTGGCCAAAACGGAAAGCCTTGCGGCGTCTGGGCTGAATGAAGCCCGTTCCTGGAAACCGTCTCGCCGATCATGCCGGCGGCCGATTCACGTTTCAGCGTGTCGGCGACTGGTAGGGCAGGCAGCGCTCCCTGGCGTTCGCCGATGGCGGCGATCGTACGGTCTATCAATTCCGCGTCGACGAACGGGCGAACGGCATCATGGACCAGAACCTGGCCCGGCGCATGGCCTCTCAGCGCAAGCAGCCCGAGCCGAACGGAGTCTTGCCTGGACGCGCCACCCGTTACCGTGACGACCCGATCGGCGTTGGCTCCGGCGGCGGTGCGAAAAAGCGCGCTGTCGTCGGCATGGATGGCGACGACGACGGGACCGATTCTCGGATGCGCCAAAAACACGTCCAGTGTGCGCGCGATGACGGCACGGCCACCGATCCTTTGGTATTGCTTTGGTCCGTCGGCCTGACCCGCGCGCGCGCCGCGGCCGGCAGCGACAATAACGACTGCAACTTTGTTGTCCGCCGCCGAGGCTTGCTTTTCGCTTGCATCTGTCATGCCGAGACGCTTAGCGCATGATCCCGAAAAGTGGAATCGCTTTTCGGAAGAGATCATGCGCAGATGCAAAGTGCCCAAGGCGTCCTTCCCAAAGAAGCACGGCGCTTGGGCGCGGTAGGGGCTGAAGGCCGGCATTTTTCCTAAATGCGCCTTAATGCGACGTCATTGCGCGTTGCACTTCGCTATCATTCTGGCTAGAGAATGTGCAGCAATTAAAAATGCTTGGTTTTTGTGCATGCTTGACCTGACCAAATTGGCTTCGCCGCTGGACGTGGGAAGTGTGAGAATCCGCAATCGCGCCTTCCTCGCGCCCATGTCGGGTATTTCAGATGAGCCGTTCCGGCAGCGTGCCTATGCGCACGGCGCCGGGTTGGTCGTGTCGGAGATGGTGGCGAGCGGCGAGCTTGCCAAAGGCAGGGCCGGTTGCGGCTTGCGCATCCGTCATTCCGGGCTGCCTGTTCACATGGTGCAGCTTGCCGGCCGTGAGGCGGCGCACATGGCCGAGGGCGCCCGTATAGCCGCGGGCGAGGGCGCCGACATCATCGACATCAACATGGGCTGCCCGGCCAAGAAGGTGACGGGCGGCTATGCCGGTTCGGCGCTGATGCGCGATCTCGATCACGCTTTGTCGCTGATCGAGGCGGTGGTCGGCGCGGTCGAGGTGCCGGTCACGGTCAAGATGCGGCTCGGCTGGGACGAAAGCGCGCTCAACGCGCCGATGCTAGCGCGCCGCGCTGAGCAGGCGGGCGTCAAGATGGTGACAGTGCATGGCCGCACGCGCTGCCAGTTCTACCAGGGCAAGGCCGACTGGCGCGCCATCGCACGCGTAAAGCAGGCTGTGTCGATACCGGTCGTTGCCAATGGCGATGTCGGCTCGCTGGCCGAGGCAGCAATGATCCTCGACCAGTCGGGCGCCGACGCGGTGATGATCGGCCGCGCGCATTATGGCGCGCCGTGGACGGCAGGCAGCATCGCGACAGCCGCGGCAAAGAAGGCAACGCCCGGCGTGCCTGAAAGCCCTGAAGTGTTGGCCGACTATGTCGTTGCCCACTACGAGGACATGCTGACGCTCTACGGCACCGAAAGCGGCGTGCGCCAGGCGCGCAAGCATCTTGGCTGGTATCTCGACCGCCACGCCGCTGGCGTCGCTGATGAGCAGCGAAAGGCCATCCTCACCTCCTTCGAGCCCGTCCGCGTCATTGCCGCGTTGCGCGAGGTGCTTTCACACGCTCCCGAGGCGATGAACCTGCGGGGCGCGGCATGAATGCCACCGTTACACAGAGCACGGATATGGCGGACGCCGCCCACATCGTGCTCAACACCATCCGCCGCCCGGTGATCATGGTCGATGCGGAAGGGTTCATCACCTTCGCCAATGCCGATGCCGAGGATTTCTTCCGCTCGAGCGCGACCATGCTCGCCCGTAACACACTACCCAAGCTCATTCCCTTCGGCAGCCCGTTGCTGACGCTTGTCGACCAGGTGCGCGAGCGCCGGGCACCCGTCAACGAATATCGGGTCGATGTGTCGTCGCCGCGCCTTGGCATTGAGAAAGTTGTCGATCTCTATGTCGCCCCGGTGTCGGAATTTCCGGGTTCCGTCGTGGTGATGTTCCAGGAGCGATCGATGGCCGACAAGATCGATCGGCAGATGACGCATCGCGGCGCGGCACGCTCGGTGACCGGCTTGGCCGCGATGCTTGCCCACGAGATCAAGAACCCGCTATCCGGCATACGGGGTGCTGCCCAGCTGCTCGAACTGTCTGCTTCCGATGAAGATCGCGCGCTGACCCGGCTGATCACCGACGAGACCGACCGCATCGTCTCGCTGGTCGATCGCATGGAGGTGTTTTCCGACGAGCGACCGATCGACCGCTATCCGGTCAATATTCATGTCGTGCTCGACCATGTGAAGGCGATTGCCAAGAACGGTTTTGCCAAGCGGATCAAGATATTGGAGGATTATGATCCATCATTGCCTCCGGTTTTTGCCAATCGTGATCAGCTCATCCAGGTGTTCCTCAACCTGGTCAAGAATGCTGCCGAGGCCATTGGCGGCGATCCGCAAGGCGAGATCACCCTGTCGACCGCGTTCCGGCCGGGCATACGTGTCTCCGTTCCGGGATCGCAAGGCCGCGTGTCGCTGCCGCTCGAATTCTGCGTGCGCGACAACGGCTCCGGCGTTTCCGAAGATATCCTGCCGATCCTGTTCGATCCCTTCATCACCACCAAGCCGAACGGGTCGGGGCTTGGTCTTGCGCTGGTCGCGAAAATAGTCGGCGAGCATGGCGGCATCATCGAATGCGATTCGACGCCGCGCGGAACCACTTTCCGCATTCTGATGCCAGCCTGGAAAGAAACGCCGTTCGGCACAGACGATGATGGCGAAGGAGACCGCAAATGACGGTTCGCGGCAATATTCTCGTCGCCGACGACGATGCGGCCATCCGCACGGTCCTCAACCAGGCGCTTTCGCGCGTCGGTCATGAGGTGCGCGTGACCTCCAACGCCTCGACGCTGTGGCGCTGGGTGGCGGCGGGCGAGGGCGATCTCGTCATCACTGACGTGGTCATGCCGGACGAGAACGCCTTCGATATGCTGCCGCGCATCAAGAAGGCGCGGCCGGAACTGCCCGTCATCGTCATGAGCGCCCAGAACACGTTCATGACCGCGATTCGCGCCTCCGAGACCGGCGCCTACGAATATCTGCCGAAACCGTTCGACCTGACCGAGCTTCTCAACATCGTCAACCGGGCGCTTTCCGAACCCCGACGGCCAAAGATAGATGCGCGGGCGGACGAGCCGCCGGAAACGATGCCGCTGGTCGGCCGTTCGGCCGCCATGCAGGATATCTACCGCATGCTGGCGCGCATGATGCAGACCGACCTGACGGTGATGATTTCAGGCGAATCGGGCACCGGCAAGGAGCTGGTGGCACGCGCGCTGCACGAATACGGCCGCCGCCGCGGCGGGCCCTTCGTTGCGATCAACATGGCGGCGATCCCGCGCGACCTGATCGAATCGGAACTGTTCGGGCACGAGAAGGGCGCCTTCACCGGCGCGCAGAACCGCTCCACCGGCCGTTTCGAGCAGGCCGAAGGCGGCACGCTCTTCCTCGACGAGATCGGCGACATGCCGATGGAAGCGCAGACGCGCCTGCTGCGTGTCCTGCAACAGGGCGAATACACCACGGTCGGCGGCCGCACGCCGATCAAGACCGACGTGCGCATCGTCGCCGCTACCAACAAGGATCTGCGCACGCTGATCAATCAGGGGCTTTTCCGCGAGGATCTCTTCTATCGCCTGAACGTCGTGCCGCTAAGGCTGCCGGCGCTGCGCGAGCGGTCCGAGGACGTTCCGGATCTCGTGCGGCACTTCTTCAAGCTCGGCGCCAGCGAAGGCCTGCAGACCAAGCGCATTTCCACCGGCGGCATCGAGCTGATGAAGCGCTATCCGTGGCCCGGCAACGTGCGCGAGCTCGAAAACCTTGTCCGCAGGCTGGCCGCGCTCTATTCGCAGGATGAGATTTCCGCCGAGATCATCGAGGCGGAACTGAAGACCGGCGAGAGGCCGGTCGTTCCCGGTGGCGGCAACCTCATTCCCGACGACCTGTCCATCGGCCAGGCGGTGGAACATTTCCTGCAGCGGTATTTTGCGTCATTCGCCGGCGATTTGCCGCCTGCCGGCCTCTATCAGCGCATTCTCTCCGAGGTCGAATATCCGCTGGTGCTGGCCTCGATGACGGCAACCCGCGGCAATCAGATCAAGGCTGCGGAGCTCCTGGGCCTCAACCGCAACACGCTGCGCAAGAAAATTCGCGAACTCGGCGTCAACGTCTACAAATCGACCAGGCAGGCTTAGAGCGACGTACGTTCCACGCGGGCGTACAAACGTTCGCTATAACGCTTTGAGTTTCGCGTCGTGCCTTCCGAAAATCGATCCCGATTTTCGGGCCGATGCGAATAGAGCGACGCCTTTTTCCGGGGGATCGATCGCCGAAACATTTCCGTCCAGGTCACACTTGTTGCATAATCGCCACAATGCGTTGCATACATCCGACGCAATCACTGGCTCTAGACGGCGACATGGCTTCACAGGCACCGACACTGAGCGAACCGCTTTTCAGCGAACCCGGCACAAGGGAAGGGCGCCGGCTGCTTGCGCTGCCCGGCGTGGTGGCAGTTGCCGGTGCGCTGGTTACGGCGGCGATCTCCTTCGCCATTCTCGTCGGTGCCACGCCGATCACGCCGGACGAGAGGACGACGCTGGCGCTCATCGCCCTCAACGCGGCGTTCATCGTGTTTCTGATTGCGCTGGTCGGTCGCGAAGTGCATCGCATTTTGATGGCGCGCCGGCGCGGCAAGGCGGCGTCGCGGCTGCATGTACGGATCGTCGCGATGTTCGCGCTAGTCGCCGCGATTCCCGCCATCATGGTGGCGATCATCGCGTCGATCACACTCGACATTGGTCTTGATCGCTGGTTCGAGATCCGCACCAAGACGATCGTCAATTCGTCGCTGTCGATCGCCGATGCCTATGTGCAGGAGAACGCGCGCAATCTCCAGGGAACGACCCTGTCGATGGCCTACGATCTCGACGCCTCCCGCACGCTCTATGGCCTCGATAGAACCGGCTTCCTCGACCTCATGAACAAGGAAGCCGTCGGACGCTCGCTGGCCCATGCCGCGCTGGTCAAGCCAGACGGTTCATTCGTCATGAGCGCCAAGACCGACGCCGATTTCGCCATGCCGGAGCCGCCGGAAGGCGCCATGAGCAGTGCCGCCGACGGCAGGCCGGTGCTGATCGAGCCGAAGACGCGCAACATCATGGGCGCCATCGTCAAGCTGCGCGAGATCGAAGGGCTTTATCTCTACACCATCCGCCTCGTCGATCCCGAGGTGATCAAGGCGCGACAGATTGTCAGGTCCAACACCGACGAATATCGCGGTCTGGAAGCCAATCGCCGCACCTCGCAGGTGGCCTTCGCACTTCCCTACCTGTCGCTGACGCTGATCATCATTCTGTCCGCCATCTGGACCGGCATTGCCGTGGCTGATCGCCTGGTGCGGCCCATCCGCCAGCTCATCGGCGCGGCCGACGAGGTTGCGACCGGCAATCTCGACGTTGCCGTGCCCGTTCGGCCCTCCGACGGCGACGTCGCCTCGCTCGGCGACACCTTCAACAAGATGCTGCTGGAACTGAAATCGCAGCGTAACGAGATTCTGTCCGCCAAGGATTTGATCGACGAGCGGCGGCGTTTTTCGGAAGCCGTGCTTGCCGGCGTCACCGCCGGCGTCATCGGCGTCGATCCCTATGGTATCGTCACCATCGTCAACCGATCGGCCGAAACGATGCTGGCCATTTCCGCCACTGCCGCACTCGGGCAAAATCTCTCCGCCGTGCTGCCGCATGTCGGCCGCGTCTTCGAGATCGGCCGCAAGTCGGGAAAGCCTGTCCACCGCGAGCAGGTGACCTTCTATCGCGCCGGCACGGAGCGGACCTTCAACGTGCAGATCACGGTCGAGGCCGGCGACGACGGTTCGGAGGAGAAATCCTATGTCGTGACGGTCGACGACATCACCGATCTGGTCCAGGCGCAGCGTTCCTCGGCATGGGCGGATGTGGCGCGGCGCATCGCCCACGAGATCAAGAACCCGCTGACACCGATCCAGCTTTCCGCCGAGCGCATCAAGCGCCGTTACGGCAAAGTCATCACCGAAGACCGCGAGGTTTTCGATCAGTGCACCGACACGATCATCAGGCAGGTGGAGGATATCGGCCGCATGGTCGACGAGTTCTCCGCTTTCGCACGCATGCCCAAGCCCGAAATGAAGGCCCTCGATTTGCGCGAGTCGTTGCGCGAAGCCTCGTTCCTCGTCGAAGTGAGCCGCGCCGATATCACCTTCGAGCGCGTATTCGGCAACGAACCGCTCAAGGGCACTTTCGACAGCCGCCTGATGGCGCAGGCTTTTGGCAATATTATCAAGAACGCAGCCGAGGCGATCGACGGACTTGATCAAAAGGACCGCTCGCACGGCATAATCCGGATTCAAGCCGGGCGCCAGAATGGCGCGATTCGCATTGACGTCATCGACAATGGCAAGGGCTTGCCGCGCGAGAATCGTCAGCGATTGCTCGAGCCTTACATGACGACACGCGAGAAGGGCACGGGGCTCGGCCTCGCTATCGTCAAGAAGATAGTGGAAGACCATGGCGGCCGGCTCGAACTGCATGACGCGCCGGTGGATTTCCACGGCGGGCGGGGCGCGATGATCAGCATCATCCTGCCGCTTGCCGCCACCGTGCCGTCGAGCGGCGAAGGCAGGACGGAACACGAAAGAGAAACTGAAAAGGTCGGTAATGGCGTCTGACATTCTCATCGTCGATGACGAGGAAGACATCCGCGAACTTGTCGCCGGTATCCTGAGCGACGAAGGTCACGAAACCCGCACGGCATTCGATGCCGACAGCGCCCTGGCGGCGATCGCCGACCGGGCGCCGAGGCTGATTTTCCTCGACATCTGGCTGCAGGGCTCACGTCTGGACGGACTGGCGCTGCTGGACGAGATCAAGACAATGCATCCGAGCCTGCCCGTGGTGATGATCTCGGGCCACGGCAACATCGAAACGGCGGTCTCGGCCATACGTCGCGGCGCCTATGACTTCATCGAGAAGCCGTTCAAGGCCGACAGGCTGATCCTTATCGCCGAACGTGCGATTGAAACCTCGAAGCTGAGACGCGAGGTTTCGGATCTCAAGCTGCGCAGCGGCGAAACCTTCGACCTGATCGGCATGTCGTCGGCGATGAGCCAGTTGCGTCAGACCATCGAACGCGTCGCGCCGACCAACAGCCGCGTCATGATCATCGGCCCGTCCGGGTCGGGCAAGGAACTCGCGGCACGCGCCATCCACACACTGTCGGCGCGCAAGGGGGCACCGTTCGTCACGCTGAGCGCTGCCAACATCACGCCCGAACGCATGGAAGTCGAGCTGTTCGGCACCGAATCAAACGGTGTCGAACGCAAGGTCGGCGCGCTTGAGGAAGCCCATCGCGGCATTCTCTACATTGACGAAGTGGCCGACATGCCGCGCGAAACGCAAAACAAGATCCTGCGCGTGCTGGTCGAACAGCAGTTCGAGCGGGTAGGGGGCACCAAACGGGTCAAGGTCGATGTCCGAATCATTTCATCGACCTCGCAGAACCTGGAGGCGATGATCGCCGACGGTCGTTTCCGGGAGGATCTATATCACCGCCTGGCGGTGGTTCCGGTGATGGTACCGGGACTGGCCGAACGGCGGGAGGACATTCCCTATTTGGTCGACAATTTCATGAAGCAGATCGCCCGCCAGGCCGGCATCCGGCCGCGGCGCATCGGCGACGACGCGCTGGCGGTACTGCAGGCGCACAACTGGCCGGGCAACGTCCGCCAGTTGCGCAACAATGTCGAGCGGCTGATGATCCTGGCGCGCGGCGACGATATCGATGCGCCGATCACCGCCGACCTCTTGCCTGCCGAGATCGGCGATGTCATGCCGCGCACGCCAAACCAATCCGATCAGCACATCATGGCGCTGCCGCTGCGTGAGGCGCGCGAACAGTTCGAAAAGGATTATCTGATCGCCCAGATCAACCGTTTTGGCGGCAACATCTCGAAAACGGCCGAGTTCATCGGCATGGAGCGCTCGGCGCTTCACCGCAAGCTGAAGTCGCTGGGCGTCTGATAGCCAATCCAATGGTGGCCTACGCAATTATCGGTTACGGCGCTGGCGGAATCGCATAAGAAAGCGCCGCGCGTCTTTTGGGATGCGCAAAGGACGCTGTAGCATTTTGATTTTTGCGCATGACCCATGCGCTGACTTCTCCAGGGGTGACCTCATGCCGCGCATTGCCTATGTGAACGGGCGCTACGTCGCTCACGCCGACGCTTTCGTGCATATCGAGGACCGTGGCTATCAGTTCGCCGATGGTGTCTACGAGGTCTGCGAGGTAGCGCGCGGCTTCATCGTCGATATGCCTCGCCATCTCGGACGGCTGAACCGCTCGCTGACCGAATTGTCGATCGACTGGCCGGTCACGCGGGGCGTGTTGCCGATTATCATGCGCGAGGTGGTTCGCCGCAACCATGTCACCGATGGCCTGGTCTATCTTCAGGTGACGCGTGGCGTCGCCAGCCGTGACTTTATTTTCCCGGCGGCGGGCACGAAGCCGTCGCTGGTGGTGACCGCCAGGAAAGCCGACCCCGCTGCTGCAGCGAAGAGGGCCGAAAGCGGAATCAAGGTTATCACCGTGCCGGAGAATCGTTGGGACCGGGTCGATATCAAGTCGGTCGGCCTGTTGCCAAATGTGCTCGCCAAGCAGAAGGCTAAGGA
>NZ_RZTI01000074.1:0-30475 GCF_003997275.1 Mesorhizobium sp. M6A.T.Ce.TU.002.03.1.1 | reverse complement strand
GCGAGCGGCGCCCGAAGTACTTCCCCGCCGGCACCGTGCGCCTGTCCGGCGACTTTCTCTGCGCGCCGTTTTCGCGCAGCGATGTCGAGGAAGCGCCGCTGCATGGCTGGCCGGCCAACAGTCGCTGGGATGTCGTCGGCAGCGAGGCGACTGCCGATGGCTGGCGCGCGGTCTTCAGGTTGCAGCACAAGGTCATGGGCGCGACGGTCGACAAGATCCTCACCTTGCGCGACGACCACCCGTTTCTCTATCAGGAACATGTCTTTTCCGGCGGTTCCGGCGCGATTTCCGTCGCCCATCATCCGATGACGGTGATGAAGGACGGCGGCAAGCTGGCTTTCTCGCCAAAGCGGTTTGCGGCAACGCCGGACGACCCGCTCGAGCCCGATCCGGCCCGCGGCCGTTTTCTCTTCGCCTATCCGGCCCGCTCAGCAGACCTGACGCATTTTCCCGCCGCCGATGGCGGCACGCTCGATTTGACCGACTACTGCATGGACCAGAGCCGAGAGGATTTCGTCACGCTGGTCGAGGCCGACCATGGCGGGCCGGGCTGGACCGCGCTGGCGCGAAAGGCGGAAGCCGATCTCGTTCTGGTGCTGAAGAACCCGGCCGAGCTGCCGGTCACCATGCTGTGGATCAGCAATGGCGGGCGCGACTACGCGCCGTGGAGCGGCCGTCATCGCGGCGTGCTCGGCATCGAGGATGGCCGCACGGCGCTCGGCCATGCCGCCTCGCTGGGCGACAACTGGCTGAAGCGGGAAGGGGTGGCGACCGCCTTTGCTCTGGCTGAAGGTCGCAGCGTCTCGTTCCGCCACGTCATCGGCGCCCTGCCCTTATCCGGCGGCGGGCCGCCGCGCGACATCACCACCGCGCAGGGGCACGTGCGCCTCACGGCTGCCAACGGTTCGACCCGGAATGTCGCCTTCGACAGCGATTTCCTGCGGCTCGGCAGGTCGGTCCCAGCCTGAGTGTCCTGGGCGATCGCTTCAGGTTGGAGTTCGCCTTCCATTGCGAGCGTTGGCGCTGCCCCCTCACCCGGTTTGCCAACCGAATTGCAAAGAGCAATTCGGGGCAATCCGACCTCTCCCCGAGGGGAGAGGAGATCGGCAGCGCCGGCTCCTATCTCTCTTCTCCCCAGCGGGGAGAAGGTGGCCGCGAAGCGGCCGGATGAGGGGGCAGTGGCGCCGCCCTCGACAATTGGTCGGTCTTCAACACAAGTAACAAGCGATCATTGCTGAAGCGACTACCCTGGACAACGTCAGTCCCGGATTTGAAATTCCGCCAAACTATCGCCAAGATGCGATCGAAAACACCCAGCCAGAAAGGCTCCGATGTCCGAGATCGCTCATCTCGCCGCCACCATCTTCAAGCGCGCCGGCAAGGCGCAGCGTTTTGTCGTCGCCATCGCCGGTCCTCCGGGCGCCGGCAAGTCGACGCTGTCGACCCGCCTGCATGAACTGCTGCCGGAGGGTGCGGCCGAAATCGTGCCCATGGATGGCTTCCATTACGACGATGTCGTGCTTGAGCGGCGCGGTCTGCGCGCGCGAAAGGGCGCTCCGGAAACTTTTGACTTTGCCGGCTTCGAAACCTTGCTGAAGCGCATCCGCGCGGCCGAGCCCGACATCGCCATTCCGGTGTTCGACCGCAGCATGGAATTGTCGCGCGCCGCCGCCTCGATCATCGCCGCCGACACCAAGTTCATCCTGGTCGAAGGCAATTATCTCTTGCTTGACGAAGAACCCTGGTCGCGACTGGCCCCGCTGTTCGATTTCTCTATTTTCGTCGATGTGCCGCGTGCCGAGCTCGAGCGCCGTCTGCTTGAGCGATGGCACGAGCATGGCCGCTCCGACGAGGATGCCCGCGCCTGGATCGCCTCCAACGACATGCCCAACATCGACCGCGTGCTTGCCCGCCGCCGCCCTGCCGATCTGGTGATTGGCGATCACGCTTGATGCGCAGCACGGCCCGCCGGAACCTTAGGACTTTCCGACCGTTATGTCAGATACGGCAATGATGCTGACATAAGGGAAACTGTCCGATGGCAACCAAGGCAAGAAAGCCTGCGCCCGGCAAGGGCAGGGCGACTCGATCAAAGGCAACTGAATCAAAGACAGGCGCCGTCCCGGCGGTCGCCGCCCGCTCCAAGGATGCAAAGCCTACTTTCGGCAAGGCGGCGCCGAGGAAAGTGATGCCGGGCGCTGCCAAGGCCACGGCAAAACACGCCAAGCCCAGGAAATCGGAGCCCAGGAAATCGGCAAATGGCGGCTTGGCAGACAGCGCAATGCGCACCGTGAAGGCGACGGCCAATGTTGCGGCCGGTGCGGTTGTCGCCGCGGCCCGGGGCGCTGCGTCCCTTGCCGCTTCCGTCATGGGCAAAGGCAGCCATGGGCAAGGGCGGCGCTAAAACCAAATAGGCCGAGCCGTCCTTTCTGCGCTACCGGCCGGTTCGGTCAGCCCCGAGCGGGGATGTTGAGGCCCTTTTGCACGGCCGGTCGCGCAAGGCCGCGTTCCAGCCATGCCGCGACATTGGGAAAGTCGTCGAAACCGACAAGTTCCCGTGCTTCATAGAAGCCGATCAAATTGCGCACCCAGCCCAGCATAGAGATATCGGCGATTGTGTAATCGTCGTCCATTATCCAGCTGCGGTCCTTCAGCCTCGTCTCGAGCACGCCGATCAGCCGCCGCGACTCGTCGCGATAGCGCTCCAGCGGGCGCTTATCGGCGATCTCGCGTCCGGCGAATTTGTGGAAGAAGCCGACTTGGCCGAACATCGGCCCGATCGAGGCCATTTGGAAGAACACCCACTGGATCGTTTCGTAACGCCGCACCGGGTCGGCCGGGATCAGCTGGCCGGTCTTGTCGGTGAGATAGAGCAGGATGGCGCCGGATTCGAAAAGCCCGATCGGCTTGCCGCCCGGGCCGTTCGGATCGATCATCGCCGGTATCTTGCCGTTGGGGTTCAGCGACAGGAATTCCGGCGTCCAGCTTTCGTCCTTGCCGATGTTCACCGCATGCGCCTCGTATGGCAGGCCGAGTTCCTCCAGCGCGATCGACACCTTCACCCCGTTCGGCGTCGGGAACGAATAGAGCTGGATGCGTTCGGGATGTTTGGCCGGCCAGCGCGTGGCGATCGGAAAGGCGGACAGGTCGGTCATCGAAAACTCCTGGGCGGGGATTTTTGCGCGCACGCGGGAGGGGCGGGTCGCAGAGAAATAAGCGTGACGGGCGGCCCGAATCAATATGACGGCTGAAAAGTTTCGCCGTGCCCGGACAACCAGCCGTGAACCGCCTGCGGTCAGACCGCCTTGACCGCCAGCACCGCATTGGTGCCGCCGAAGGCGAAGCTGTTGCTCATCGCAACGCGCACCTTGCGCTCGCGCGCCACATTCGGCGTGATGTCGAGATCGCAATCGGCGTCGGCCTCGCGAAAATTGGCCGTCGGCGGCACGATGCCGTCGCGGATCGCCATCACGCAAGCGATCAGCTCCAGGGCGCCCGACGCGCCGAGGCAGTGGGCGTGCATCGATTTGGTCGACGAGATCGAAAGCCTGTAGGCATGGTCGCCGAAGACGCGCTTGATCGCCGCCGTCTCGATCTGGTCGTTGGCCTTGGTGCCGGTGCCATGCGCATTGAGATAGTCGATGTCTTCCGGATTGAGCCCCGCGTCGACGAGGCAGAAGCGCATCGCCGCCTCCGGCCCTTCGATGGTCGGCGCGACGATATCGGAGGCATCGCCGGAAAGGCCGACCCCGGCATTTTCGGCGAGAATTGGGGCGCCGCGCGCCACCGCATGCTCATGGGTTCCCAGAACCGCCATGCCGGCGCCTTCGCCGAGCACCAGGCCCTGGCGATCGGCCGAAAATGGCCGGCACGTGTCAGGCGCCAGCACCCGCAGCGCCTCCCAGCCTTTCAGGATGCCCCAGACCAGCGGCGCATCGGTGCCGCCGGCGACCATGATATCGGCGCGGCCGAGCCTGATCTGGTCGACCGCCGAGGCGATCGCGTGATTGGACGAAGAGCAGGCCGAGGTGATGCCGAAGACCGGTCCACGCAGGCCGAGATCCATGCTGACATGGCCGGCCGCAGCGCCCGGCATCACTTTCGGCACGGTGAAGATCCCGGTGCGATTCTTGCCTTCGAGCAGGATGGCGCGATAGCTCTCCTCGATCGCCTCCCAGCCGCAGACGCCGACGCCGACGATGGCGCCCATCCTGTAGGTGTTGGCTGCGTGCGAGGTCAGCCCGGCTTGTTGCGCGGCCTCCCGCGCGGCGATCGTCGCCAAAAGGCTGAAGCGGTCCATCGACACGACCTGCTTGCGGTCGATACCGTGATCGGGAAGCGTCTTGATTTCGCAGCCGACCCTGACTTTCAGGTCATGCAGCTCCGAATTGACGATCGGACCGATGGCCGAACGGCCGGCGCGCATCTCGCCCCAGATCGCGGGTGCATTGGTGCCGAGCCCGCATAGGCCGCCGATGCCGGTAATGACGACGCGCTTGTGCATTCAGTCAGGCTTTTTTCGCGATCAGCGCGCGAACCGCCTCGACCATGTCGCCGACGTTCTTCAGGTTGCTCCAGGCGTCGACCGTGTTCATCTCGATCTCGATGCCATACTGTTCCTCGAGGTCGAAGATGATCTCCGTCAGTTCCAGCGAATGGATGCCAAGTGAGGTCAGTTCGGTAGTGGTGGTGATTTCTTCGCCACCGGGCTCGGCATGAGCCTTGATCTTCGCGATGATGTCCGTTGCCAGCTGGTCAGCCATTCGGTTCCTTCCCCAACCTTGTCGTTTCTCGACGCCAACGGATCAGCGCCCCTTTTTTCCCGGATTCAAAATCGTCATCGTCGCCTTTTACCCCGTCAGGCGCTGCATGACAGTACCAAGGTGGCTCCCTCTATAGAAACCGAAACGTTGTCAAGCAACAAGCTATATATCGACAAAGGCGCCGCTGTGCTTAACGTTGGCGCCGTGGATACGATCGAACATGGCCTGACCTCGGTGCTGCCGGCCCAGCGCGTCGCCGGAATGGCGCAGCTTGGCTGCGACAGGAATGGCGACCGCACGCGTCTTCGGCGCCTCTATCAGGATGGTTCCGCCAAGATCCGCATGCCGGCCGTCTCGGCCGATCCGCTCGAGGCCGTCTTGATCAACACCGCCGGCGGGTTGACCGGCGGCGACCGCCTTGGCTGGGAGGTCGATGTCGGCGCCGGCGCCTCCGCCACCATAACCACCCAGGCCTGCGAGAAGATCTACCGTGCCGCATCCGATCGTGCCGAGGTGCGGGTGAAGCTGACGGTCGACGCTGGCGGTCGCATCGCCTGGCTGCCGCAGGAAACCATCGTCTTCGATCGATCGGCCTTTGCCCGCAGGCTCGACCTAGAGCTTGCCGCCGGTGCCGAGGCGCTGGTGCTCGAGGCGACCGTCTTCGGCCGCCTCGCCATGGGCGAACGCGCGACGTATGGCAGCTTCCACGACCGCTGGCGCGTCAGTCAGGACGGAACGCTTGTTCATGCCGAGGATTTCCGCATCGGGCCCGGCATTGCGGCCATTCTGGGCCGTTCCGCGGTGGCCGGCGGCGCCATAGCAATGGCGACGGTGCTGATGGTCTCGCCGCGGGTGGAGGCTTTGCTCGATCCGGCCCGGGACATTATCGGCGGCCAGGGCGACGCCAGTGTCTGGAGCGTGAAGAAATCTGGCAAGCTTCTTGCGAGGCTGTTTGCCGAGGACGGCTACCAGCTCCGCAAGCGGCTGGTTCCGCTCGTCGAATTGCTCAACGGGCGGGCGGGTCTGCCCAAATTATGGTCACTCTGATTCCGATTACGCCACTCCTGATTAAGCCATCCTAGGGAAACGCATGAACCTGACGCCAAGGGAAAAGGACAAGCTGCTCATCGCCATGGCGGCGATCGTGGCGCGCAAGCGGCTCGAACGCGGCGTCAAGCTCAATCACCCGGAGGCGATCGCGCTGATCACCGACTTCGTCGTCGAGGGCGCCCGCGACGGCCGCCAGGTCGCCGAGCTGATGGAGGCCGGCGCCCATGTCGTCAGCCGCGCGCAGGTTATGGAGGGCATCGCCGAGATGATCCACGACGTCCAGGTCGAGGCGACGTTTCCCGACGGCACCAAGCTGGTCACCGTGCACGAGCCGATAAGGTGAGGCCGATAAGGTGAGGAGAGGAAAATGCTTGAGCTGCGACCCAACTGTGAATGCTGCGACAAGGACCTGCCGCCTGAGGCAATGGACGCGCTGATCTGCACCTTCGAATGCACCTTCTGCGCCGATTGCGTGGCAAATGTGCTGGCCGGCGCCTGCCCGAATTGCGGCGGCAATTTCTCCATGCGCCCGATTCGGCCGGCGGCGATGCTGATGAAATATCCCGCTTCGACAAAGCGCGTCTTCAAGGCCGAGGGCTGCGGTCCGGCCCGCGATGCCGCGTGACGGCACGATCCTGACAACGGAAGGCATATCGATGGTTCCCGCAACGATCAAACGCACGTCCCTCTCGGCGGTCCTGCTTCTCGCCGCTGCAATGCCCGCCTATGCCCATGTCGGCATCGGCACGACCTCGTCCTGGTCAGCCGGCTTCATGCATCCGCTCTCCGGCCTCGACCACCTGACGGCGATGATCGCGGTCGGGCTATGGGCGGCCCTCAAGGGCGGCAAGGCGGTTGTCGCATGGCCGCTCGCATTCGTCGGCGTCATGCTGGCGGGCGGCGCGCTCGGCATGCTGCAGGTGCCGTTGCCGTTCGTCGAACCGGGCATACTGGCGTCGGTCGTGGCGCTGGGACTGCTGGTCGCGCTCGCGGTCGATCTTCCCGTCTCGGCCGGCGTCGCCATCATCGGCCTGTTTGCGCTGTTCCACGGTCACGCCCATGGCACCGAAGTGCCTGAAAACGCCAGCGGACTCGGTTATATGGCCGGCTTTGCCGTCGCCACTGCGCTGCTCCATGCCGCCGGCCTCGCTGCCGGTCTTGGCCTCGGCATCAGGTTCCCAGGCCTTGCGCGCGCCGCCGGCGGCGCCTGTGCGGCCGTCGGTGCCGGCCTCGCCTTCGGCGTCTTGTGAGGCTGGCGATGATCCCGGGCGAAATCATCACGGCAGGCGGCGAGATCGAACTGAACAAGGGCCAGCCGACCATCACGATGAAAGTGGCCAACAGCGGCGACCGGCCGATCCAGGTCGGCAGCCACTATCACTTCTTCGAGACCAATGAGGGGTTGAAATTCGATCGCGACAAGGCGCGGGGCATGCGCCTCGACATCGCCGCCGGCACGGCAATGCGATTCGAGCCCGGTCAGGAGCGCGACGTCACGCTAGTGCCGCTCGGCGGCAAGCGCGAGGTCTACGGGTTTCAGCAGAAGATCATGGGCGCGCTGTGATATCCAAGGCGTCGAGCAGTTCCGGCTCAGCTGGGTGGCTTGGCCGCCGCGTAGATGACGACCTTTCCGGGATCGTCGAATTCCACGGCGAGAACGTCTTCGGTCAGCACGCGTCGCGAGTCGATGGCGTTGAACAGCAATGCGTTCGCCTCGATCTCCTTGCGCAGTTCCGCAATGTCTTCCTGATGTTCCTTAACCTTGGTCTCGATCTCCGGCGGCGGACCGCCTTCCGTGCGCGCCGCATCGGTGAGGAACACGATATCGACCTTGTCGAGCTTGGATGTCTTGCGCACCGCGCCGATGTTTTCACGCGTCCGGTCGATCGCCGTGGCGACTTTGCCGGCCTCCACAGCCGTGTTGGTCTCTTCCTGGCCGACCTCCGAGCCGATGATCCTGTCGACGGTGTCCGGGCCTTCAAGACCCTGCGCATTCAGCGCGGCCTGGGGGACGGTCGCCGCGAGAAACGCAGTTGCGGCAATCATATGCAGCCATCTTGTGTCGGGGAAGGTGGTGATCGCCATCGCTCGCTCTCAGAGCCTCTTTCGAGGCTCGTTTCTACGCCAAAAAATCGAAACGTGTTCTGCCCTGCGAAGGTTCCCTCCCCGATGCGGCGGGCCGACCTTGCGCCGGCCCGCCATAGCGCATCGTCAGCTCGCTTTCTTGGTGATCAAGGTCAGCGCGCCATTGGTGTCCATGCTGGCGGCGATCACTTGCGCCGAGGTGAGTCCTTTGGCTTCGAGCGCGGACTTGACCTGGGGCGTCGCGTCGATCGAGCTGCGCAATTTCTGCAGGCCATCCTCGCCGCGCTTGGCGATCACTTCATTGACCTTCGTCTTCGTTTCCTCGGGCAGTTCTTCGATGTCGACGACGTTGACGGTCTGAATCGCCGGCACTTCCGGCTGAGCGCCGGGCGCCGCGGGAGCGGGCGAAGCCGGCGGCTCGCCGGGTTGCGGCGCAGGCTGTTGCTGGGCGCTGGCAGCGGTCGCGAGCAGGAGGGTGGCGGCGGCTGCGAGACGTATCGTTTTGCGCATGGATCTTCCTTTCCATCGATTGGCAAACGGTCGTTTTGGAGTGGCCCAGCCACCTCAAACGTTAAATGGGATCGGAAAGTGTCGCCCAGCGGGTCATTACGTGACCATAGGATGGCGACAATGTGGGGCCGGGCTTCGACCGGCTGTACTTTGGGCCGCATTTCAGGAGCAATTGCCGATGGCTAGAATCACCCGCGCCGCCTATGCCCAGATGTACGGCCCGACCGTCGGCGACAAGGTGCGGCTTGCCGATACCGAGCTGTTCATCGAGGTCGAGAAGGATTTCACCCTTCATGGCGAAGAGGTGAAATTCGGCGGCGGCAAAGTCATCCGCGACGGTATGGGCCAGAGCCAGGTTTCCCGCGCCCAAGGCGCGGTCGATACCGTCATCACCAATGCGCTGGTCGTCGATGCGTCAGGCGGCATCTTCAAGGCCGATATCGGCATGAAGGACGGCCGCATCGCCGCAATCGGCAAGGCCGGCAATCCGGATATGCAAGACGGCGTCACCATCATCATCGGCCCCGGCACCGAGATCATCGCCGGCGAGGGCAAGATCCTCACCGCTGGCGGCTTCGACGCGCATATCCACTTCATCTGCCCGCAGCAGATCGAGGAAGCGCTGATGTCAGGCATCACCACCATGCTCGGCGGCGGCACCGGCCCGGCGCATGGCACGCTGGCGACGACCTGCACGCCTGGGCCGTGGCATATGGCGCGTATGATCCAGTCCTTCGACGCCTTCCCGATGAACATCGGCCTGTCGGGCAAGGGCAACGCGTCCTTGCCGGCGGCGCTTGAAGAAATGGTGCTCGGCGGTGCCTGCTCGCTGAAGCTGCACGAGGATTGGGGCACGACGCCCGCGGCAATCGACTGCTGCCTGTCGGTCGCCGACGATTACGACGTGCAGGTGATGATCCACACCGACACGCTGAACGAGTCCGGCTTTGTCGAGAACACGGTGGCAGCCATCAAGGGCCGCACCATCCACGCCTTCCACACCGAAGGCGCCGGCGGCGGCCATGCGCCAGACATCATCAAGGTTTGCGGCCTGCCCAACGTCATCCCGTCCTCGACCAATCCGACCCGCCCCTACACCGTCAACACGCTGGCAGAGCACCTCGACATGCTGATGGTCTGCCATCATCTGTCGCCGTCGATCCCCGAAGACATCGCCTTTGCCGAAAGCCGCATCCGCAAGGAGACCATCGCCGCCGAAGACATTTTGCACGACATCGGCGCCTTCTCGATCATTTCGTCCGATAGTCAGGCGATGGGCCGCGTCGGCGAAGTGGCGATCCGCACTTGGCAGACCGCCGACAAGATGAAGCGTCAGCGCGGTTCGCTGCCGCAGGAAACCGGCGACAACGATAATTTCCGCGTCCGCCGCTACATCGCCAAATACACGATCAACCCGGCCATCGCGCATGGCCTATCCAAAGAGATCGGCTCGGTGACGGTCGGCAAGCGCGCCGATCTGGTCCTGTGGAACCCGGCCTTCTTCGGCGTCAAGCCTGACATGGTGCTGATCGGCGGCATGATCGCCGCCGCCCCGATGGGCGATCCCAACGCCTCGATCCCGACGCCGCAGCCGATGCACTACCGGCCGATGTTCGGCGCCTATGGCAAGGCGATGACCAATTCGTCGGTGACCTTCGTTTCCAAGGCCGCGCTCGACGCTGGCCTGCGCGGCAGGCTCGGCGTCGACAAACAGATGGTCGCCGTCGAGAACACCCGCGGCGGCATCGGCAAGCACTCGATGGTGCTCAACGACGCCACCCCGCATGTCGAGGTCGACCCTGAAACCTATGAGGTCCGCGCCGACGGTGAATTGCTCACCTGCGAGCCGGCCACGGTGCTGCCGATGGCACAAAGGTACTTTTTGTTCTAACCAATCAACTTCACCAAAGTTCATGAATTGGTGAAATGTCTCTGACGGCTAAGTGCGCGCGTTCTGTCAGCTGCTCGCCCAAAACTGTGCACGGATTGTCAACCGCCGCGCTGAAAACGCTTCGGAGAAGCGCCTGATCGGCTCCATCTTTTGCTTCCAACTTGGAAATCTGGACCCTTTGGAGCAATATACGCTGGATGAACAAGATTTTTCGAAAACAGCAATTGACGCCCTACGAGGCCGACTATGCTCAGTGGTGCGCCGAACAAGGCGCGCTGCTGCGCGAAGGTCGTCTGTCCGACCTCGATCGAGAAAATCTGGCGGAGGAGATCGAGAGTTTGGGGCGTAGCGACAAAAGAGAGATCAGAAGCAGGCTGGGCAACTTGCTACTGCACCTCCTCAAATGGCAATTTCAACCCGAGAAGCGTAAAGCAGGATGGTTGATGACAATCCGCGAGCAGCGATATCAGATCGAAAACCTGCTCGACGAAAGCCCAAGCCTGAAAGCTTATCCTGGGCAACAGCTCGGACGGGAATTCAGGATGGCGAGGCTAAAGACGGCCGACGAGACGGGTCTGAACGAGCGGGATTTTCCTGTCGACTGCCCGTATTCGATCAGAGACATACTCCACCACGATTTTTTTCCGGGTGCTCCCTGGTCGTCGGATCAACTTATCCGCGATTAAGCCTTTAGACCGCGACGCTTTAAACAGCCCCATTGCACCGAATCCTCCTTGGGCGTTTATGAACCAGCAACTCCCTTACGCCCACGACATATTCCCCCACATCCGCATCATCTTGGGCATGGTGATCGGGCTTGGCGTCACGCGGCTGCTGTCCGGGGTGGCCCGCATTGTCCAGCATCCCGGACAGTACCGGCTCTATTCGGTGCATCTGGCCTGGGTTGTGTCGGTGCTCTTGATGCTGGTGCATTTCTGGTGGTGGGAGTTCGGCCTGTTTCAGATCGAGACCTGGACCTTCGGCAAGTACCTGTTCATCATCTTCTACGCAGTCACGCTGTTCCTGCTCTGCGCGCTGCTGTTTCCGGACTCGATGCTGGACTACACCAGCTACGAGGATTTTTTCTACTCGCGCCGTGCCTGGTTCTTCGGCCTGCTGGCGGCGACTTACTTGCTCGATGTGATCGACACGCTTCTGAAAGGGCCCGAGCATTTTGCCCGCTTCGGCGTTGAATATTTGTTCCGCACGCCGGTGTTCGTCGCGCTTTGCATCATCGCGATGCTTGTCCGCGATCGCCGCTTCCACATCGCCTTTGTCGCCGCCGCCCTCGTCTACCAGATATCGTTTATCCTGCGGCTCTTCGACACGATCGTTTGACTACAGCGCCGCGCGTCCTTTCGGACGCGCAAAGGACGCTGTAGAAACTTGACTTGGCGCATGATCCTTCCCGAAATCGAATTCGATTTCGGGGTCATGCGCTGGCATTGGGTCGATGCCTGGAACGGACTAAGCTTTTTGCAAGGCAGGTGTTACATGAAGCTCGATATCCGCACCGACTTCACTAAATTCCCGCGTGCCGTCTCCGTGCTTGCCGCCGGCGAAGCGGGAGCGGTCACGCCCTATGATCGGGCCGTGCTTGCCCATGACGAGCGGCACCTGCGTCGCCGCGCCATCGAGACTTCAGGCGGCGACAAGATACTGGTCGACCTGCCCGAGCCGGTTGCTTTGGGCGATCGCGACCGGCTGGTGCTTGAGGATGGCCGCCATGTCGAGATCATCGCCGCGGAGGAGCCGCTCTACGACATCCGCGCCTTGAGCCCTGTTCATCTGACCGAGCTCGCCTGGCATATCGGCAACCGCCATCTGGCGGCCGCCATCGAGGCGGAACGCATACTCATCCTGCGCGATCATGTCATCAAGGCGATGCTGGAAGGGCTGGGCGCGACCGTGCGCGACGTCTCCGAACCGTTCGTGCCGGTGCGTGGTGCCTATTCCGGCCATGGCCACGGCCATGCCGAGGCGCATGCACACAGCCACGCTGAGGCGCATTCCCATGCCCACAACGAATCGCACTCCCACAGCCATTCGCACGGCCATGATCATGACTGACCAGCCTTCCAACGTTGCCTTGTTGCGGCTGATGGCGTGGCTGTCGCCTTCCTTTCCGGTCGGCGGCTTTTCCTACAGCCATGGTCTCGAACGCGCCGTGCACGACGGACTGGTTGCCGACAGCAAAGACCTCGCCGCATGGCTGGAGACGCTGGTCGAGATGGGCTCGGGCTGGAACGATGCCGTGCTGTTTGCCGAAAGCTGGCGGCGCGCGCGGCAAGCCGGTGATCTCGACGAGATCGCCGCACTCGCCGAGGCCTTGGCCGGCTCGCGCGAGCGCCACACTGAAACCATCCTGCAAGGGGCGGCCTTCCTGAAGGCGGCTTCGGCCTGGCCCTGCCAGGTGCTGGAACGCCTGCCGGCCGAGTGCCCCTATTGCGTCGCAGTCGGCGCAACTGCCGGTGGCAACGCCATCGCGCTGCAGGACGCGCTGTCGGCCTTCCTGCAGAGTTTCTTTTCCAATCTCGTCCAGGCGGCGATCCGGCTCGGCGTCGTCGGCCAGACCGGCGCCACCGCGCTGCTCGCCGGCTTTGAGCCGCTGGCGCTGGAAACGGCGTCCCGTGCCTCCAATTCGACGCTTGACGATCTCGGCGGCTGCGCCTTCGTCTCCGACATCATGGCGATGAAGCACGAAACCCAGTATTCCCGGCTGTTCCGCTCATGATCGTACTTGCCTTCATTCTCTCAATCGTCCTGCTGCTGATCACCACGCTGCATGTCTATTGGGGTATTGGCGGGATCTGGCCGGGCAGGGACGCTGCCTCCTGCGCCCGCGCGGTGGTCGGCTTTCGCAGCGTCGACGAGATGCCGGCGCCCTTCGCTTCTTTTGCCGTTGCTGCCTGCCTCGGCCTGGCGACGCTGTGGCCGATGGCGCTCGAAGGCGTGTTTGCCACGCCCTTTCCCAAGGCCGGGCTTGCCGCGACAGCGCTGCTCATCGCGCTGGTCTTCCTGGCGCGCGGCATTGCCGGTTTCACGCCGTGGTGGCGCCGGCTGACGCCGGAACAGCCTTTCGCGCGGTTCGATGTCCGCTATTATTCGCCGCTGTGCCTGCTGATCGGGCTCGGCTTCGCCATTCTTGCCATCACGGAGTTTTCCGCATGACCCAAGCCAACGGTCCTCTTCGCATCGGCATCGGCGGCCCGGTCGGCTCCGGCAAGACGACGCTCACCGAAAAGCTCTGCAAGTCACTGCGCGACGAGTTTTCCATCGCCGTCGTCACCAACGATATCTACACCAAGGAAGACGCCATGATGCTGGCCCGGCTTCAGGCACTGCCCGAGGATCGCATCATGGGTGTCGAGACCGGCGGTTGCCCGCACACCGCCATCCGTGAGGACGCCTCGATCAATCTGCAGGCGATCGCCGAGATGAACAGGAAATTCCCGGATCTCGACATCGTCTTCATCGAATCGGGCGGCGACAATCTCGCCGCTACCTTCTCGCCTGATCTCGCCGATCTGACGCTCTACGTCATCTCGGTCTGCCAGGGCGAGGAGATCCCGCGCAAGGGCGGACCGGCGATCACGCGGTCCGACTTCCTGGTCATCAACAAGAGCGATCTCGCCCCCTATGTGAACGTCAATCTCGACGTCATGGAGAGCGATGCCGCCCGCATGCGCGGCAAGCGGCCGTTCGGCTTCACCGACCTGTCGCGCGGCAAGGGCCTGCAGGAGGTGATCGATTTCATCATCGAGCATGGCGGGCTGCGGGTCGACGCCGCCAGAAGCACTGCGGCGTAAGGCGACGGCGCTCGCCTGCACCAAACGAAACCGGTTGCGCGTTCCGCCGGCGCGCGGCATCCTTGCTTCTTTCACGGAGGTTTTCGATGAGCATCGCCCGCCTGCAGAAGGAAATGCTGACCAACCTGCCTTTCTACGAGGAGCGCGTCGATCTGGCTTGCGCCTTCCGCTGGACGGCGCGGCTCAACATGCACGAGGCGGTGGCCAATCATTTCTCGCTGGCCGTCAACGATGACGGCTCGCAATTCCTGATGAATCCCAACCAGGTGCATTTCTCACGCATCAAGGCGAGCGACCTGCTGCTGATCGACGCCAACGATCCCGATACGCTCTCCGGCCCGAATGCGCCCGACCCGACGGCATGGGGCCTGCACGGCGCCATCCATCGCAATGTGCGTCATGCGCGTTGCGTCATGCATGTGCACTCGATCCACGCCACGGTGCTCGCCTCGCTCGCCGACTCGACGCTGCCGCCGATCGACCAGAACTCGGCGATCTTCTTCAACCGCCACGTCGTCGACGGCCACTATGGCGGGCTCGCCTTCGAGGAGGAGGGCGAACGCTGCTCGCAGCTGCTTACCGATCCGAAGGTCAAGGTGATGGTCATGGGCAACCATGGCGTGCTGGTCATCGGCGATACCGTTGCCGACACCTTCAACCGCATGTTCTATTTCGAGCGCGCCGCCGAGACCTATATCAAGGCGCTGTGGACCGGCCGTCCGCTGCGGGTCCTGCCGGATGAAATCGCGGAAAAAGCAGCGCTGGAGCAAGAGGACTATCCCGGCCAGGCCGAACGGCACCTGTCTGAATTGAAGGCGATCCTCGACGAGCAGGAGCCTGTTTACCGGAACTGATACTTAAAGCCCCAGCTCCGCCCGCAATTCGTCGGCGCTGTTGATGACGATCGCGCCGGGCGGCCCGTCCATAGGCGCCTCCGGCCAGAAGATCGTCCTCATCCCCGCCGCCAGCCCCGCCGTGGCGCCGGTCACGCTGTCGTCGACGGCCACGGCATCGGCCGGATCGACACCGGCCAGCCAAGCGGCGCGCAGGAAGGGTTCGGCGTGCGGCTTGCCCTCGTGCACGTCATTGCGGCTGATTGTCTTCATGCCGGGATAGAAGAGGCCAACCGCGCGCAGATTGGCATCGACGATCAGCCGGTCGGAATTGGACACCACCGCCTGCGCCACGCCAAGCGCGCGCAGCTCGTTAAAAATCTCGATCGCGCCGATGCGCGGCTTCAGCGTCTCGGCCATCGGCAGATAGTGATCGTATTTGCGCACGATCCAGTCGTCGAAGGGCAGGTCGAGGCCGAACTCGTCGCGCAGCATCTCGTAGACCGGCCATGCGGCAATGCCCAGCACCCGCTCATGCAGGTTGGCCGGCGCCGCGATGCCGACGCTGTGCAGCGCCGCCACCAGCGCCGCCTCGTGCAACGGCTCGCTATCGACCAGCGTGCCGTCCATGTCCCAGAAAACCGCTTTCGGCGTCATGCGAGGCTCCTTTGTCTGAATCCCTAAAGGGTTTGCGTCGGGAGATAAACCGCCGCGCCTGACTGCACGGACATTGCGGGACTTCAAAAATTGCTTGGCTACGATCATCCACTCTAAGCACCACAGGCGCCTCGGGCAGTTCACCTAAGCAATTGCTCTGGTGATAGGCAATTGCGCACAAGCGCATTCCCCCTTAAAAGTAAAGCGCCCCCGCCTTGATGCTCGGGGCAGGGAGGCAGCAAGTTGAATTCCCGGCAGGACAGCGGCAGCAACAGGCTGGACGACGCGGCACGCGCCGGCTGGCTTTATTATGTCGCCGGCAACACGCAGGACCAGATCGCCTCGACGCTCGGCATCTCACGGCAGACGGCGCAGCGGCTTGTGTCGCTGGCGGTGTCGGAAGGGCTGATCAAGGTGCGCGTCGACCACCCGATCGCCAATTGCCTCGATCTCGCGGCGCGACTGAAATCGCGCTTCGCGCTCGATCTGGTCGAGGTGGTGCCGAGCGATCCTGCTTCCTCCTCGACCATCATCGGCGTCGCCGAGGCGGCGGCGGCCGAGATTGAACGGCGGCTGCGGTCGCCGACGCCGATCGTCATGGCGATCGGCACCGGCCGCACGCTGAAGGCGGCAATCGAGCAGCTGCCGCCGATGGAATGCCCTCAGCACAAGGTCGTGTCGCTGACCGGCAACATCTCGCCCGACGGCTCGGCCGCCTTCTACAACGTCATCTTCACCATGGCCGACAGGGTCAAGGCGCGCTCCTTCCCGATGCCGTTGCCGGTCATCGCCTCCTCGCCGGAGGAGCGCGAGATGCTGCTCAGCCAACCGATGATTCAACCGACGCTGGCGCTTGCAGCGGAAGCCGACGTCACGTTCATCGGCATCGGCGATCTCGGCCCGAAGGCGCCGCTCTATGAAGACGGCTTCATTTCGGAAAGTGAATTGAAGGCGCTGCAGAAAGCCGGCGGCGTCGCCGAGATCGTCGGCTGGGTCTTCGATCGCGAAGGCCGGATGATCGAGGGCATCACCAATGACAGGGTGTCTTCGGCGTCACTGCCGTCGCGCGAAAAGTCTCTGGTGATCGCGCTCGCCATGGGCGAGCGGAAGCTGCCCGGCATCCTTGCGGCTGTAAACCGGCGGCTGGTCAACGGCCTCATCACCGACGAGCGGACCGCCGCCGCTTTGCTGGCGGCCAGTTGATTAGGGATAAGTCCAGCAAGGCTATTTGTGCCGACCGTAAGGATCGTTGCCATCGAGAAAACCCATGTCGCGCTGCAGATGCGACGGCAGTTCCCTGATGTCGAGATAGGCCCGTTTTCTCGCCGCGTGCCGTGCAAGCCCGCGCGCCAGCCGCGAAAACCAGCTTTGGCCTGGCGTTAGAAACAGCTTTTCCTGGATCGTGGTCATGATCGTCAGCCTTCGCTATGCTTGAACTGATTGATGCGTCGACCACAAATATCGGCTTCACGGCGCCTTGCTGCCAATCAAACGTCGATCACGGCCCATAAGGAGGGCTTATGCCTGAACTCAAGTCACGGCAGGTCTCCCAACTCCCTCCGCTTCAGGCGATCCGCGTGTTCGAGGCGGTGGCGCGGCATCTTTCCTTCACCAAGGCCGCCGGCGAGCTTGGCATGACGCAGGCGGCGGCGAGCTATCAGATCAAGCTCCTGGAGGAGCGCGTCGGCGCGCCTCTGTTCTTGCGCCGGCCAAGGCAGATCGTGCTGACCGAGGCGGGGCAACGCATGGCGCCTGCGGTCAGCGAGGCGTTCGCCCTGTTGGGCGGAGCATATGCTGCCGCGCGCAGCGGCGCCGATGGGGTGCTCTGTGTCTCGACGCTGCTGACCTTTGCCTCGAATTGGCTGGCGCGGCATCTCGGCTCGTTTCAGGTCGCGCACCCGTCGCTGGCGGTTCGCCTCGACACATCGAACCGCGTGGTCGACTTCACCCGCGAGGATATCGACATCGCCATCCGTTCAGGCGGGGGAAACTGGCCGGGCGTGGAAGTGCACAAGCTTTTCAATGCGGATTTCACGCCGATGCTGAGCCCGAAACTCGCGGCGTCCATTGGCGGGGTGAAGGAGCCTGCCGATCTGTTGCGCCTGCCGATCCTCGACCCCGGCGACATCTGGTGGCGGGACTGGTTTATCGCCGCCGGCCTGCCGGTCGAGGAATTGGCCAAGCGCCCCGGCTCCAGCATGGGTGCGCAGGCCTACGAGGCCAACGCCGCGATCGCCGGGCAGGGCGTGGCGATCGTGACGGCCGCGCTTTTCAACGCCGAGCTTGCCGATGGCCGCCTGATCCAGCCGTTCGATCTGGTCGGCGACGACGGCCATGCCTATTGGCTGGTCTATCCCCAGGCGCGGCGCAACGTGCCGAAGATCCGCGCTTTTCGCGAATGGATCCTGGCTGAGATCGCCGGCCAATAGGTCGATACGCCGCGCCGAAAACCCGAGGTCTGGGGCGCCGGCAAGCTTATTCAAACCGTCCGGAACCGAATCCCGCACGAGGCTGCGTGCTGCGCTGCAGCAACGAATCCGGCTTGACATAATTCACGGAGAGTGAGTAATTGCCCATAGCCAAGGCAAATGCTCAGCTTGGTCTATGGGAGGAATTTGATGAAACTTCGCACGCTCACCCTGGGTCTGTTGTCGGCCAGCGCCTTTGCGTTCGCCGCGCATGCCGAATCCATCACCATCGCCACTGTCAACAATGGCGATATGGTCCGCATGCAGAAGCTGACCGACGACTTCACCGCCAAGAACCCCGACATCCAGCTCCAGTGGGTCACGCTCGAGGAGAACGTGCTGCGCGAGCGCGTCACCACCGACATCGCCACCAAGGGTGGCCAGTACGACGTGATGACCATCGGCACCTACGAGGTTCCGATCTGGGCCAAGCAGAGCTGGCTGCTGCCGCTCGACAAGCTCGGCGACGACTATGACGTCAAGGACATCATCCCGGCGATCGCCGGCGGCCTGTCGGTCGACGGCACCCTTTACGCAGCGCCGTTTTACGGCGAAAGCTCCTTCGTCATGTACCGCAAGGACCTGATGGAGAAGGCCGGGCTGACCATGCCCGACGCGCCGACCTGGGACTTCATCAAGCAAGCCGCCGACAAGATGACGGATCGCGCTAGCGGCGTGAACGGTGTCTGCCTGCGCGGCAAGGCCGGCTGGGGCGAGAACATGGCCTTCCTGACCGCCATGTCGAACTCCTTCGGCGCACGCTGGTTCGATGAGAACTGGAAGCCGCAGTTCGACCAGCCCGAGTGGAAGAACACGCTGCAGTTCTATGTCGACCTGATGAAGGCCAATGGCCCCGAGGGCGCGTCTTCGAACGGCTTCAACGAAAACCTGGCGCTGTTCCAGCAGGGCAAGTGCGGCATGTGGATCGACGCCACCGTCGCCGCGTCCTTCGTCTCCGACCCGAAGAACTCAACAGTCGCAGACAAGGTCGGTTACGCGCTTGCTCCCGACAACGGGCTTGGCAAGCGCGGCAACTGGCTGTGGGCCTGGTCGCTGGCCATTCCAGCCGGCACGCAGAAGGCTGACGCCGCTCAGAAATTCGTCTCCTGGGCAACCAGCAAAGCCTATGCCGAGCTCGTCGCATCGAAGGAAGGCTGGGCCAATGTTCCGCCCGGAACGCGCACTTCACTCTACAACAACCCCGAATACCAGAAGGCGGCGCCCTTCGCCAAGATGACGCTGGACTCGATCAACGCCGCCGATCCGACGCATCCGACCGTCAAGCCGGTGCCCTATGTCGGCGTCCAGTTCGTCGCCATCCCCGAGTTCCAGGGCCTTGGCACGACTGTCGGCCAGCTGTTCTCGGCGGCACTCGCCGGCCAGACGAGCGTCGACGACGCCTTGAAGCAGGCGCAGGACGCTGCCACCGCGACGATGACCGAGGGCGGTTATATCCAGTAGGCTCCTCCCGGTGCCGAACGCCGGTTGCCTATCATGGCCGGCAAAGGGGCCGCCCGAATCCCAGTTCGGGCGGCCACCTTCACACTTTCGAAAATTTGGCTGACCTTTGAAGGGTGACCGTCATGGCTACTCAGCAGACCCGTTCGCTTGCCCGCTTCATGATGGCGCCATCCGTGGTGCTGCTGTTCGTCTGGATGATCGTGCCGCTGGCGTTCACCCTGTGGTTCTCCTTCCAGCAGTACAACCCGCTCAACCCGATCCGCGACGGGTTCGTCGGCTTCTCGAACTACGCGCTCTTCTATTCAAACCCGGCATTCCTGCAGTCGATCCTCAACACGCTCGTCCTCGTGGTCAGCGTGCTTTTGATCACGGTGATCGGCGGCATCCTGCTGGCCCTCCTGCTCGATCAGCCGATATGGGGACAGGGCATCGTCCGCATCCTCGTCATCTCGCCGTTCTTCGTCATGCCGCCGGTGGCAGCGCTGGTCTGGAAGAACATGATCATGCATCCGCAATACGGCGTCTTTGCCGATATTGCGCGCTTCTTCGGCGGGCAGCCGATCGACTGGTTCGGGCAATATCCCATGCTGGCGATCATCATCATCGTCGCCTGGCAGTGGCTGCCATTTGCGACATTGATTCTTTTGACCTCGCTGCAGTCGTTAGACGGCGAGCAGAAAGAGGCCGCCGAGATGGACGGGGCCGGCTTCATCAGCCGCTTCATCTATCTGACGCTGCCGCACATGTCGCGCGCCATCACCGTCGTCATCCTGATCCAGACGATCTTCCTGCTGTCGGTCTATGCCGAGATCCTCGTCACCACCAATGGCGGCCCCGGTTACGCCTCCACCAACCTGCCCTTCCTCGTCTACCAGAAGGCGCTGCTGGAGTTCAAAATCGGCCAAGCATCCGCCGGCGGTATCCTCGCCGTCATTCTCGCCAACATCGTCGCCTTCTTCGCCATGCGCGCGGTCGGCAAGAACCTGGACAAATAAGGGAGGAAACGATGGCACGTGCAGTCAGCACCCAGCACAAGACGATTGCGACCGCGGCCGCCTGGATCGTCGCCCTGCTGGTCTTCTTCCCGATCCTGTATACGATCATCACCTCGTTCAAGTCGGAGCAGGAGGCCATCCAGGGCTTCAACCTGTTTCCGTCGGGAACCACGGAGAGCTATACCGCGGTCGAGGCGCAGAGCGGCTACTTCAAGTTCTTCCTCAACTCGGTGTTCCTGTCGGTCGGCTCGACCATTCTGGCCTTGCTTGTCGCCATACCGGCGGCATGGTCGATGGCGTTCTCGCCGGGCAAGTGGACCAAGGACATCCTGATGTGGATGCTTTCCACCAAGATGATGCCGGCGGTTGCCGTGCTGTTCCCGATCTACCTGATCTTCCGCGATACCGGATTGCTCGACAGCCGCATCGGCCTGATGATCATGCTGATGTTGATCAACCTGCCGATCGTGGTGTGGATGCTCTACACCTATTTCCGCGAAATCCCCGGCGAGATATTGGAAGCGGCGCGCATGGACGGCGCCTCGCTCTGGAACGAGATCGTCTATGTGCTGACGCCGATGGCGGTGCCGGGCATTGCTTCGACGATGCTGCTCAACATCATCCTGGCGTGGAACGAGGCGTTCTGGACGATCCGGCTGACCACTACCGAGGCCGCGCCCCTCACCGCCTTCATCAGCTCCTTCTCAAGCCCGCAAGGGTTGTTCTGGGCCAAGCTGTCGGCGGCCTCGACGCTGGCGATCGCGCCGATCCTGATCATGGGCTGGTTCAGCCAGAAGCAGCTGGTGCGCGGCCTGACATTTGGCGCCGTGAAGTAACGGACGTTGCCTGAAGCAATCGACAAAAATACCTCTCGGGGAGGAAACCATGGGAAACATCACGCTCAAGAACGTCTCCAAGTCCTTCGGGTCGACGATCATCATTCCAGGCATCGATCTGGTCATCGAGAACGGCGAGTTCGTCGTCTTCGTCGGCCCGTCGGGCTGCGGCAAGTCCACGCTGCTGCGGCTGATCGCCGGGCTGGAGGACACCACCGCCGGCACCATCAACATTGACGGCCGCGACGTGACCGGCGAGGCGCCGGCCAAGCGCAAGCTGGCCATGGTGTTCCAGTCCTATGCGCTCTACCCGCATATGACGGTGGCCAAGAACATCGCTTTTCCGCTGAAGATGGCGGGGGAGGACCAGGCGACCATCGACAGGAAGGTGAAGGACGCGGCGCGCATCTTGAATCTCACCAACTATCTCGAACGCCGCCCCGGCCAACTGTCCGGCGGTCAGCGCCAGCGCGTCGCCATCGGTCGCGCCATCGTGCGCCAGCCTTCGGCCTTCCTGTTCGACGAACCTTTGTCCAACCTCGACGCGGCCCTGCGCGGCACCATGCGGCTGGAAATCAGTGAGCTGCATCATCAGCTCAAGACGACGATGGTCTACGTCACCCACGACCAGGTCGAGGCGATGACCATGGCCGACAAGATCGTCGTGCTCAATGCCGGCAATGTCGAGCAGGTCGGCTCGCCGATGGAGCTCTACAAGACGCCGAAGAACCTGTTCGTCGCTGGCTTCATCGGCTCGCCGAAGATGAACCTGATCGAAGGCGCGTCGGCAGCCAAGTACGGCGCCAGGACGGTCGGTATCCGTCCGGAGCATATGAACATTTCGACGACATCAGGCGACTGGAAGGCCACGGTCGGTGTCGCCGAGCATCTTGGCTCCGACACGTTTTTGCACGTGCAGGCGGACGGCGTCGGTCCGCTGACGGTGCGCGCCGACGGTGAACTGGCCGTCGATCACGGCGACACGATCTATCTGACCCCGGACAAGGCCAAGCTGCACCGCTTCGGCGCCGACGGAAAGGCGATGATGCAATGAGGCTGACGGGTAAATCGGCGCTGATCACCGGATCGGCGCGCGGCATCGGCAGGGCGTTCGCCGAAGCCTATGTGCGCGAGGGCGCCACGGTTGCGATCGGCGACATCAATCTCGAAGCTGCGGAAAAGACGGCCTCGGAGATCGGCGGCAAGGCTTATGCCGTGAAACTGGACGTCACCGACCTCGCTTCGATCGAGGCGGCGGTGAAAGCGGTCGAGACAAGGACCGGCGGGCTGGACATACTGATCAACAACGCCGCTTTGTTCGACCTGGCGCCGATCGTCGAGATATCGAAGGCGAGCTACGACCGGTTGTTTTCCGTCAATGTCGCCGGCACGCTGTTCATGCTGCAGGCAGCCGCCCGCTCGATGATCGCCCGGGGCAAGGGCGGCAAGATCATCAACATGGCGAGCCAGGCCGGGCGCCGCGGCGAGGCGCTGGTTGGCGTCTATTGCGCCACCAAGGCCGCCGTCATCTCGCTCACCCAGTCGGCTGGGCTCGATCTGATCAAGCACCGCATCAACGTCAATGCCATCGCGCCGGGCGTCGTCGACGGCGAGCACTGGGATCATGTCGATTCCCTGTTCGCCAAGTACGAGAACCGGCCGAAAGGCGAGAAGAAGCGGCTGGTCGGCGAGGCGGTGCCTTATGGCCGTATGGGCACGGCGCAAGACCTCACCGGCATGGCGGTGTTCCTGGCCAGCGAGGACGCCGAGTACATCGTCGCCCAGACCTACAATGTCGACGGTGGCCAGTGGATGAGTTGAGGGGGGCGAAGGCGCTCTTCTCCCCGTTTCCTCCACGGGGAGAAGAGCCGTCCCGCCCAAGGATAAAAAGCAAATGGCCGTGAAACTCTCGTCTTCCATCCTCGCCAAGCTTCCGCCCAAGGTTGCCGGCCCGAAATATGATCGCGCTGCGCTCAAAGCCGGCATCGTGCATTTCGGCGTCGGCAATTTCCACCGCTCGCATCAGGCAGTCTATCTCGACGATCTGTTCAATTCGGGCGTTGGCCACGACTGGGCACTGGTCGGCGCCGGCGTCTTCGAGGGCGAGAAGGTCGGCCGCGGCAAGCTGCAGGAACAGGACTGGCTGACCACCGTGGTCGAGCAGGACAGTGGTCATATGAGCGCCCGCGTCACCGGCGTCATGGTCGATTTCCTGATGCCGGGCGATGCGGCCGCGATCATCGAACGGCTCGCCGATCCGGCGATAAGGATCGTTTCTCTGACCATCACCGAAGGCGGCTACTTCATCGATCCGGCGTCCGGCGTGTTCAATCCAACCCATCCCGACATTGTCGCCGATGCTGAGCCGGGCGCTACGCCGAAGACCGTCTTCGGCATCATCCTTGCCGGGCTGATCCGCCGCCGCGACAACGGCATCGTGCCCTTCACGGTCATGTCTTGCGACAACATCCCCCACAACGGCCATGTCACCTCTGACGGCGTCGTTGGTCTCGCGCGGCTGATCGACGAGGATCTGGCGAAGTGGGTGGGCGAGGAAGTCGCCTTTCCCAATGGCATGGTCGACCGCATCACGCCGGCCACCACCGACCGTGAGCGCGGCATTCTGTCGAGCGAGTTCGGCCTTGAAGACAACTGGCCGGTGTTCTGCGAGCCGTTCAAGCAATGGGTGCTGGAGGACCATTTCACCGACGGCCGCCCGCCGTTGGAGAAGGTCGGCGTGCAGTTCGTCAGCGATGTCGCGCCCTACGAGCTGATGAAGATCCGCATCCTCAATGGCGGCCATGCGACCATCGCCTATCCGGCCGGACTGATGGACATCCATTTCGTCCACGAGGCGATGCAGGAGCCGCTGGTGCGCGGCTTTCTCGACAGACTGGAGCACGACGAGATCATCCCGACCGTGCCACCGGTGCCGGACACCGTGCTGGAGGACTATTATCAACTCATCGAGCACCGCTTCTCCAATCCGAAGATCGGCGACACGATCCGCAGGCTTTGTCTCGATGGCTCCAACCGGCAGCCGAAATTTATCATCCCGACCATCGCCGACCGGCTGAAAGCCGGCAAGGGCGTCGCTGGCCTGGCGCTGGAATCGGCGCTCTGGTGCCGCTACTGCTTCGGCACGACGGATAGCGGAGCCGTCATCGAACCCAACGATCCGAGCTGGGACCGGCTGCAGACGACCGCCAGGGCGGCAAAGGATGCGCCTGCCGCCTGGCTTGCCATGGAGGACATCTATGGCGATGTCGGCCGCGCGGCGCCGTTTGTCGAAGCCTTTGCCAATGCGCTCAAGGCGCTCTGGGCCGACGGCGCGCGTGCGACACTGACGCGCTACCTCGCCGGCCAGCTCTAAAATCGGCTCAATATCCATGAAGTCTCGCCCATGAAGGCCCTGCAATGACGCCTGATCTGGTCATCTTCGACTGCGACGGCGTGCTGGTCGATAGCGAGACACTGTCCGTCGCGGCGCTGCTTGGCATGATCACGCTTGCCGGCGGCACGATCAGCGAGGAGATCGCCTATGAGCATTTTCTCGGCAAGAGCATGAAAAGCGTTCGCGAAATTCTTCTTAGCGACTTCGGGATTGATATCACCGACCAGCATCTGACCGGGATGCGTGTCGAGCTGATGCGCAAGTTTCGCGAGGAGCTGAAGCCGATCCCCGGCATCGGGCAGGTTCTGCCGAGGCTCGGGCTGCCATGCTGCGTCGCTTCCTCCGGCACGCTGGACCGCATCCGTTATGCGCTCGACGTCACCGGGCTGCTCGAGCTCTTGGAGCCGCATCTGTTCAGCGCCGCCATGGTCGCGCGGGGCAAGCCGGCGCCGGACCTTTTTCTCCACGCAGCCGCCAAAATGGGAGCAATCCCGCAAAATTGTCTGGTCATCGAGGACAGCCCCGCCGGCATCGAAGCGGCGCGGGCTGCAGGCATGCGCGTCCTTGCCTTCACCGGCGGCTCACATACTGGCAACCCGGCACTGAAAGCGCGGCTTGCGTCGAGTGAGCCGGACTTTATATTCGCTGACATGCTGCAATTGCCTGATCTGATTGCAGGCCTGGGAGCGAGAGCAGGAACACCTTGACGAAAAGTTTCGTTTGCGCGGTCGATGTCGGCACCGGGAGCGCCCGCGCGGGCATTCTCGACACCGGAGGCACCTTGCTCGGTCGCGCCGAGCACCCGATCGTCATGAACCGGCCGAAGGCCGATCACGCCGAACACGATTCGCGGGATATCTGGTCGGCGGTCTGCATTGCGGTGCGCGCCGCCCGCGAAAAGGCCGGCGTGGCGCCGGAGAATATCGTCGGCATCTCCTTCGATGCCACCTGCTCGCTCGTGGTGCGGGGCAGGGATGGTGGCCAGCTCAGCGTGTCGGTGTCAGGCGAAAGGCGCTGGGACACCGTCGTCTGGCTCGATCACCGCGCCATTGCCGAGGCGGATGAATGCACCGAAAGCGGCCATGCCGTGCTCGACTATATCGGCGGCGTCATGTCGCCGGAAATGGCAACGCCGAAGCTGATGTGGCTGAAGCGCAACCTGCCCGGAACATGGAATGAAGCCGGCTATTTATTCGACCTCACCGACTTTCTCACCTGGAAGGCGACCGGCTCGCTCGCCCGTTCGCAGTGCACGCTGACCGCCAAGTGGACCTATCTGGCGCATGAGGAAACCGGCTGGCGGCGCAGCTTCTTCGAAGCCGTCGGCCTTGGCGACCTTTTCGAGCATGGCAATCTGCCTGACAAGGCCAGCCCGGTCGGCACCGATATCGGCCGGCTGAGCGCGGAAGCTGCAGCTGAGCTTGGCCTGACCGAAAAATGCCGGGTCGGCGCCGGCGTCATTGATGCCTATGCCGGCGCTCTCGGGGTCCTCGGTGGCTTTGCCGGCGATGAAACCAACATCGGCCGCCATCTGGCGCTGATCGCCGGCACGTCGAGCTGCGTCATGGCGATGTCACCCGATCCGCAACCCTTTGCCGGAGTCTGGGGCCCTTACTATGGGGCGGGCCTTCCCAAGCTTTGGCTGTCGGAAGGCGGTCAATCGGCGACCGGCGCGCTGCTCGACCACATCATCCGCTGGCATGGCGCCGGCGGTGAGCCGGACGCCGCCATGCACGCCAGGATCGCCCGGCGTGTCGCCGAACTGCGTGCCATAGAGGGCGAGAATCTTGCCGGAAGGCTGCATGTGCTGCCGGATTTCCACGGCAACCGCTCGCCGCTCGCCGATCCGCATGCGGTCGGCGTCATCAGCGGACTGACGCTGGATTCCTCCTTCGACAGCCTGTGCAAGCTCTATTGGCGCACCGCCGTCGGCATCGCGCTGGGCGTGCGCCATGTGCTGGAGGCACTGAACGAGAACGGCTATCTGATCGACACGCTGCATGTCACCGGCGGGCACACCAAGAACCCGCTGCTGATGGAGCTTTACGCCGACGCCACCGGCTGCACGGTGGTCGAGCCGCTGGCCGACGAGGCGGTGCTGCTCGGCACCGGCATGGTTGCGGCCACCGCCGCCGGGCTTTTCCCTGATCTGAACGCCGCTTGCGTCGCCATGCAGCAGGGCGGCAGGAAGCGGGCGTCGAATCCGGCTGCCGCCGGCCGGTTCGATCGCGACTACCGCGTGTTTTTGGAGATGCATCGGCAGAGGCAGGCGCTGGACGCGATCAGATAGGCTCGAACAGCCTGCAATGCGTATGCTATCTCTGGTTCCAGCGCCGGATAATTGGTTCGCCGAGGTCGTGCTCGTAGCCGAGCACGCTTATGCTGGCGGTATCCAGGACGAGGAGGGCGCCGTCTTGCGGCGGCAGGCCGAGCCAGCGCGCGGCCAGCACCCGCAGGAAATGAGCGCTTGAGAAAACCAGGACATTGCCGCCGACCTCGCGCAGTTGGTTGACGATCCGGTCCGCCCTCGCGCCGACATCCTGCGCCGCTTCGCCGCTTGGGCAGCCGTCGCGAAAGAGACGCCAGCCTGGACGCTCGATGAGGATCTGCTTGGTGGTCAGGCCCTCGTAAGCGCCGTAATCCCATTCCGCCAGATCGGCCAGCTTCACGCAGGCCGAGCCGAAGCCGGCCAGCGTGCAAGTCTTGAAGGCGCGCTGAGACGGGCTCGACCAGACAGCCTGGAACGAAAGGCCCTGCAACCGCTCAGCGATCCGCCCGGCCGCCTCCTCGCCGGCAGGCGTCAACGGTATGTCGGTCAGGCCGGTGTGCTTTCCGGAGGCGCTCCATTCCGTCTCGCCATGCCGAACCAGATAGATTTCGAGAAACGCGCTCATCCGCATGCCTTTCGATGAAATCTGTACGCCGCCTGCCGGTGTCGGATTGGCCACAACGCAAACTATAGTGGCTTCCATGCTTTCTCCAATAGGCGCGCCAATAGGCATGATTGAGACCTCTGCGACTTTGCTGGCTTAACCCTTCCCCGCGTCAGCCTCTTGCCATAGCTGCCCATTTCGTAGACAAGCCATGCGGTTAATGCGGAATCCGGGCCGATCACGGCCATTTTCCGCGCTGAGACGTGGCTTCCGGCTTTAGCCGACGCGCCGCAATCGGATAGGCGAAAAAATGTCTGCGATCGAAGCCGGCGCTCGCGCGCCGGAAAACCTTTGGCGTCAGGAAATCAGGGCGACGCTGGCGCTCGCCTGGCCGATGGTGCTCACCAATCTCGGCCAGACCGCGATGACTGCCACCGACGTCATGATGATGGGACGGCTGGGTCCGGACACGCTGGCCAGCGGCGCCCTCGGCGCCAACCTCTATTTCATGCCGCTGATCTTCGGGCTCGGCCTGATGCTGGCGACCTCGCCAATGATCGCCACCGAGCTCGGCCGCCGTCGTCATTCGGTGCGCGACCTACGCCGCACCGTGCGCCAGGGCCTGTGGCTGGCGATCCTCATCTGCATTCCGATCTGGATCTTTCTCTGGCACGGCGAGGCCGTGTTGCTGGCCATGGGCCAGGAGCCGGCGCTCGCGCATCAGGCCGGCATCTACCTGCGCTGGCTCGAATGGGCGGTGCTGCCCTTCTACGGGTACATCGTCCTGCGCTCGTTCATCTCGGCGCTGGAGCGGCCGGGCTGGGCGCTGGTCATCGTCTTCGTTGCCGTCGCCTGCAACGCCCTCTTCAACTGGGTGTTCATGTTCGGCAATCTCGGCATTCCTTCGATGGGTATTGCCGGCTCCGGCCTCGCCACCACGCTGTCGAGCATGCTGATGTTCGTCGGCATGGCGGCGGTGGTGATGCTTGAGCCGAAGTTTCGCCGCTACCATCTGTTCGGGCGCTTCTGGCGGGCCGACTGGCCGCGCTTCAAGGGCCTGCTGCGGCTCGGCCTGCCGATCGCCGGCCTCCTGGCGTTCGAGGTGACGATCTTCAATGCTGCGGCGCTTCTCATGGGCCTGATCGATGCGGACTCGCTCGCGGCGCATGCCATTGCCATCCAGATCGCATCGATCTCCTTCATGGTGCCGCTTGGCCTGAACCAGGCGGCGACGGTGCGCGTCGGGCTGGCCCATGGCGCCAGCGATGCGGAAGGTGTCTCCCGCGCCGGCTGGACCGCCTTTGTCATCGGCGTCTCCTTCATGGCGCTGATGGGATTGGCGATGATCCTGTGGCCGCAATTGCTGATCAGCGCTTTCATCGACCTCGGTAACCCGGCCAATGCCAGGGTGATCGGGCTTGCCGTGTCGTTCCTGGCCTTTGCCGCGCTGTTCCAGATTTTCGACGGAGCGCAGGCCGTGGCCGCCGGCATGCTGCGCGGCCTGCACGACACCACGGTGCCGATGATCTATGCCGCGATCGGCTATTGGGGCATCGGCCTGCCGCTCGGCGTGCTGCTGGCCTTCCATTCCGGGCTCAACGGCGTCGGCATCTGGATCGGCCTGTCGTTGGGATTGGCGGTGGTGGCGGCGCTGCTTTTGGCGCGCTGGCTGCGGCGGGACAGGATCGCGCCGCCGATCTCCTTTGGGCATTGATGAAAGCGGCACCGTCACGAAGGAGCGCGGGTCGTGACGTCTATGGGTATTTCGTCTGATTTGCACTCGCGGCCTGGGGGCTTAAATCGCGTTGCAACTCCGTTGGCAGTGGAAGACTTGAGCACCGCAGGTGCACCTCGCGGGCGAACAATTTTCGTTGCTTCTGCTGGTGCTCCTTGATGGCTGCTGCGAGCCCTAATCCGTACGGGCCAAGAAAGACGCCGGTCCCCCAACCCGGCTGCTTTTTTTCGCGAGCGTCGTAGTCCGAGGCCTCCATGCGGGCTTGCTGGCATCCCGGCGAGGCCCATTTCTGGTCTTGCTTCGAAAGCGACGCTCCATAGTCGACCGGAGAGATCGCGCATCCGGCCACCGTCGCTGCCAACGCGACGAACATTGCAATTCTCATCCCCAAGCCCTTCCTAAAGTATGTGGAGAGTACACAGAACTCTTCTTCCAACAAGGAGATAGCTCCGAAGAGGTGACCGGAAACACGGTTAAGGAGGCATCCGAGCGCTAGTCGCAGAACCGGCGTCCTAGTTTTTAGTTGCCCGTCGTTCAAGCGAACGTGCGTATTGCGTCAGCGGGAAGCACATGATGAAGAAGATCAAAGCGACCAGCCCATACACGGTGAACGGCTCGAAGGTCGCATTGTTGATGGCGTTGGATGTCCTGACCAGTTCCTCGAAACCGATGATTGAGGTCAGCGCGGTCGACTTGATCAACTGCACCAGGAAACCGACGGTCGGCGCGCGGGTGATAGAAAACGCCTGCGGCAGGATGATCAGCCTGAGTTCCTGCAGATAATGAAGGCCGAGGCTGGCGCCCGCATCCCACTGGCCGCGCGGCAGCGCATCGACGCCGCCGCGCCAGATTTCGGCGAGATAGGCGCTGGCGAAGAAGGTGAGACCAAATGCGGCGGCGGTCCACGGTTCGATACGCAAGCCCAGCATCGGCAGGCCAAAGAACATCAGGAAGAGCTGCATGAGCAGCGGCGTTCCCTGGAAAAGCGCGATGTAGCCCGAAGCCATTCGCCGGCTCCACTTGTTCTTGGCGATGCGGAAGAACAGCACGACCATGCCGACCACGCCGCCGCAAACGAAGGCCGCCCATGAAAGAAGCAACGTCCAGCGGGCGGC
>NZ_RZTI01000073.1:0-30686 GCF_003997275.1 Mesorhizobium sp. M6A.T.Ce.TU.002.03.1.1 | reverse complement strand
GGGTTAGGGGTGGGGGTACATCGTAGAGCGAAAGCCTCGGCTTTCCACCTGCGATAGCCCTGCCCTTGCGAGGGAGATCGGATGTCGCTTCCGCTTTCGCCAAACCGTGAAGCGATTGCCCGTTGTTGCCTTCCAGTAAAACTTGATAATTTCCATCATGATATATATCAAGGCGAATGGTTCATGGCACTACAGGGAAACGGGAAGTGGCCTTCGCCCCGCGCATGGAAAGTCGCATTCAGGGTTTTTCCGTCATTGGCGGCCTGAAAGGGCATGTCTGGGACGGCGTCGTCGCCGACCTCTGGGACGTTTCGTGCGGGGAGCAAGCGGGAGGCTATTATGTCTCTCCCGACCCCCGGCTCTTTGTGGCGCTGGATGTGGATGGCGACGGCGCCTTCTTCGTTGAGGGCTCGCAAGGCGAATTGCGCCGTCACGACCGGGCATTTTCGATGGCCTACATACCGGCGGGGGTGCCGATCAGGGGCAGGGTCGAGGGCCTGCGCCGCATCAAGCATCTCGACCTGCATTTTGACGAGGCAGCGCTGACGCGCCGCTTCGGCGGCAGCCTGGACCGCGACGCCTTGCATGTGTCGCGGTTTCAGTTTCGCGACGACCGGATCGCCATGCTTGCCGGCCTGATCGCGGCCGAATGCGACAGCGGCCAGCCGATGCACGATCTATACGGCGAGGGCCTGCTGAATGCATTGTTCGCCGGGCTTTTCGAAATCGGCCAACCGGACGGACAGCGGCGCCGCACGCCGCTGTCTCGTCGAAAGCTGCGCCTAGTCACCGACTACATCGACGCCTATTGCCTGGGCAAGATCCGTCTTGCCGATCTGGCCGCGCTGACGGGCCTGTCGGAAACTGCCACTAGCCACGCATTCAAGGCGGCTACGGGTATACCGCCGCACCGTTGGCAGATGCAGGCACGGGTTCGAAAAATTCAGACAATGATGGCGCATGAATCCGCCTCACTCGGCGATATCGCGGAAGCAACCGGCTTTTTCGATCAGGCGCATCTGACGCGGGTGTTCAAATCCGTCGTCGGATTGACGCCTGGTGCGTGGATGAGGAGCGCCGGCAGGCGCAGCGATGCAACATCAAGTCGCAATGTCCGCCTTTTGGGACAAAAACCGACAAACCCCGCAAATCCATCCAATGACCCCAACATAAGCTGAGGTAAACAGTCAGGTATATGCGATCGAGAACCCTGGGGTTTGCCTTATGAACAGAATCTGCCGGATGAAGCTGCTGTTGGCGGGCGCCGCCCTCGCTTTGATCCCGACCATGACCGCGTTCGCCCAGCAAAACGACGTCCAGCTCGAGCCTGTGGTGGTCGAGGGCGAGGCCAGCGACAGCGCCACCGGTCCGGTGGACGGCGTCGTCGCCAAGAAGACAAAGACTGGTTCCAAGACCGCGACCAAACTCACCGAGATCCCGCAATCCGTCTCGGTGATCGGACGGCAGGAAATCGACGATCAGGGAGCGCAGAAGATCGACGAGTCGCTGCGATATACGGCCGGCGTTTTCACGCAGCCCTTCGGCCCCGACAGCGACACAAACTGGATTTTCATCCGTGGCTTCCAGGCGACGGACACCGGCATCTACATGGATGGCCTGCAGCTGTTCAGCTATGGCTTCGGTGGATTTTACGTCGATTCCTTCGGGATCGAGCGCATCGAAGTGCTGAAAGGTCCGGCCTCGGTGCTCTATGGCGGCAGCAATCCGGGCGGCATCGTCAACTATGTCAGCAAGCGTCCCGACGGCAGGCAGCGCTATGTCGAAACCGGCGTCAACGACGCCGGTAGGGCCTATCTCGGCTTCGACATCGGCGACGTGTCCGGCGACGGCGTGGTCAGCTATCGCGTCAACGGTCGCGTCGCCGGCGGCGACACCTATAGCGATCTGCAGGACGGCTGGCGCGGCTTCATCTCGCCAAGCATCACCTGGCAGCCCGACGAGCAGACCCGGCTGACGGTGCTCGCGAATTTCAGCCACATCGACGAGAACCACAATGGCGGCAACTTCCTGCCTTATGACGGAACGGTGGTGGATCACATAGTCGGCGGCGTCAACTACGGACGCATCGATCCCGACGCCAACTTCACAGAACCGTCCATCGATCTCTACAAGCGCGAACAGGGCTCGATCGGCTACGAGTTCGAGCACACGTTAGACAATGACTGGACGGTGCGCTCGAACGCTCGCTTCGGAGCAGCGAGCATCGATGAAGTGAGCGTCTATCCAAACGGCTGGTCGACCATCGGAGGGCCTACTGACTTGGCCCGCATAAATTTCGACCATGACACCGACGTCGTAACCTTCCTCATGGACAACCAGATCGAGGGCAAAGTCGAAACCGGCCCGATCGAACATACGATTCTCGTCGGTGTGGACTTCAAATATTACAACATCGACCAGGTGCAGTCGTCTGGCCTCTTCGATCTAAACTATGACAATCCCATAGATGCGTTCGACCCGATCTATGGCTCGCCACTGACGCCTCGCGTCAGCTACCTCAACCAGGACCTGACGCAAAAGCAGCTCGGCCTCTATGCACAGGACCAGCTTCGCTTCGGCGATGGCTGGCTGGTGACGCTGAATGGCCGCTACGATCGCGGCTGGCTCGAAGCTGACAACCGTCCGACCTACTATTCGGAGACCTTCGGCCTTCCCGTCATCGACCAGAGCAGCACCGTTGGCGATTTCTCCGGCCGTGCCGGCCTTGCCTATGAGTTCGACAACGGCGTCACCCCCTATGTCAGCGTCGCCACCTTCTTCAACCCGATCATCGGAACCGACGCGACTGGCGACCTGTTCAAGCCGGAAGAGGGCGTGCAGTACGAGGTGGGCGTCAAGTATGAACCGACCTTCATCGATGGCCTGTTCACCCTGTCGGTCTTCGACCTCACACGCCAAAACGTGGCCATCGCCAGCGACACCGATCCTTTTGCCCAGGTCCAGGCCGACGAGCTGCGCTCTCGCGGTGTGGAGCTCGAAGGCAAGGTGAACGTCACCGAGGATCTCAGGGTGACTGCGGCGCTGACCGCCTATGATATCGACTTCACCAAGAGCGACGACCCAGACCTGATCGGCAAGACGCCTTTCATCGTGCCCGAAGTCATGGTCTCGGCGTCGGTTGACTACACCTTCCGCGGCGATTGGTATGACGGCATCTCGATCGGCGCCGGTGTACGCCATCTCGGCTCCTCGTGGGCTGACAACGAGAACACGGCGAAGGTGCCGGCCGTCACGCTGGCCGACCTGAAGCTCGGCTACGAGAAGGAGAACTGGGGCGTCGACCTCAACATCACCAATCTCTTCGACAAGACATATGTGGCAAGCTGCCAGACGACTCTGACCTGTGCCTATGGCGAAGGCCGGTCGTTCAAGCTGAAGGCCCACACGACTTGGTAGTCATGTGCTGTAGCCGATGGCGATAATCCCCTTTCCCAGCAGACGACGGGTGCTCGCGCTTGGCCTGGCGGCCATGCTATCGCCGATCGTCAGCCGGGCTGCGCCGCTGCGCGTAGCCGCGATCGACTGGGGCATGCTGGAAACCTTGATCGCGCTTGGCATCGAGCCGGTCGCGGCGACCGAACTCATCCAGTTCCGCAAGCTGGCGGTGGAACCCGAAGTGCCGCCGTCCGTGACCGATCTCGGACTGCGAGGCACGCCCAATTACGAGCTGCTGCGCATCGTCGCGCCGGATCTCATCGCCATCTCCAGTTTCTACGAATACCAGCGCCCGATGCTCGAGCGCATCGCGCCAGTCCTTGCGCAAACGGTCTATGAACCTGGCGTGCCGCCCTACCCGCTCGCCGAAGCGGCGACGCTGGCGCTTGGCGAAAAGCTCGGGCGACAGACCGAAGCGAAACGCTACGTCGACGAGACATCAGGCGAAATCGCGCGATTGCGCGCCACGCTGCCAGCCGCCTCCGGGCGGCCGGTGTTCGTCATCAGCCTTGGCGATTCACGCCATTTCCGCGCCTTTGGCCGGGATTCCATGTTCGGCGACGTGCTGCTGCGTCTCGGTATTGAGAATGCCTGGGCCGACGAGACGAGCTACAGCGCCGCCGCTCCGGTCGGGCTGGAGGCGCTTGCGCGCGTTCCCGACGCCTCGATCCTCGTTGTTTCGCCGCTGCCGGCCGATGTCGGGCGGTCGCTTCCCGAAAATGCGCTGTGGAACGCCCTGCCGGCCGTCCGCGAGGGCCGTGTCGCCCTGCTCGAGCCCGTCAATCACTTCGGCGGCCTGCCCTCGGCGCGCCGCTTCGCACGGTTGGCGACGGCCGCCCTTGTCGGGCAGACTCATGGTTGACCGCACCATGACTCAGCGCGCCACGGCTGGCCGTGCGCTGTCGCCGATCGCCCTGTGGGGCCTCCTCGCGGCGGTGGCAGCACTCCTGTTTGCATGGCGCATCAGCACGCAGTGGCCGACCGCGCCGGCGGGTGACGGCGCCGATCTCGATCGTGTCATCCTTTTCTACAGCACGCTGCCGCGCGCGGCGGTGGCGGTGCTGGCCGGCGCCGTTCTCGGCCTGTCCGGCCTTTTGCTGCAGCGTGTGCTGCGCAACCCGCTGGCCGAGCCGTCGACGCTCGGCATTTCGGCTGGCGCGCAACTGGCAATGACGGCCGCCTCCGTCTATGCGCCGTTTCTGATGGAGCGGTCGCAAGGCACGGTCGCCTTTGCCGGCGGCACTGCTGCGGTGCTGCTGGTGCTGTCGCTGACCTGGCGGCGCGGGCTTGAGCCGGTCTCCGTCGTGCTTGCCGGCATGATGGTGGCGCTCACCGCAAGCGCCATCAGCGCCGCCCTGATCCTCGCCAATGGCGACTATCTGTTCTCGCTGTTCATCTGGGGCGGCGGATCGCTGGTCCAGCAGGATTGGGGGCCGCCCATCGCCCTGTCGACCAGGCTTGCGGTCGGCGCCGGCGCCGCCCTGCTGCTGCTCAGGCCACTGACGATCCTTGGCCTTGACGACGCTTCTGCGCGCAGTCTCGGCATCGCGCGCCACACCAGCCGCTTCCTCGTCATTGCGCTTGCCGTGTGGATGGCGACCACGGTGGTCGCAGAGGTCGGCGTCATCGGCTTCGTCGGCCTTGCAGCACCGGCGCTCGCCACGCTTTCAGGCGCGCGTTCGCTAGGGCAGAAGTTGCTGGCCGCGCCGTTGATCGGCGCCATCCTGCTGTGGCTGACGGATGGGCTGGTACAGCTTGCGGCTGGCGCCGGTGGCGAACGCATTCCGACCGGCGCGGGCACCGCGCTCCTCGGCGGCCCGGTTTTGCTCTGGCTGTTGCCGAGGCTGCGCCTATTGGAATGGCCGAGCCTGAACACATCAGGCACATCCCCGCGCAAGGCCGGTCGGTTCATCACCCTGCTGCTGCTTCTGCTGACCCTTGTCGCGGCGGTGGTGGCGCTTGTCGTCGGGCGCGGTCCGGCGGGCTGGTCAATCGCCGGTGGCGAGATGCTGGCCGATCTCGCCGCCTGGCGCGCGCCGCGGATCGGCGTGGCGGCAGCCGCCGGCGCCATGCTGGCAGTGGCGGGCGTCGTCATCCAGCGGATCACCGGCAATCCATTGGCAAGCCCCGAGGTGCTGGGGGTCGGTACCGGTGCCGGTGCCGGCCTGACCGCGGTCTTGATGGTCAGCGCCACGGCCGGGCTCGGCTGGCAACTCGCCGGATCCGTTTTCGGTTCGCTGGCGGTGCTGATCGCCATGCTAACCATTGCCGCACGGGCGAAATTCGGCTCCGAGCGGTTGCTGCTTGCCGGCATTGCCATGAGCGCGCTGTGCAGCGCCGTGATCACCGCGACGATCGCCATGGGAAATTCGCAATCCTATGTCCTGCTGCGCTGGCTCAGCGGCTCGACCAGCCAGGCGACCGGCGCCGATGCCTGGGTGGCCTTGGCGTGTCTGATGCTGTTGACGCTGCCGCTGTTTCTCGCCGCCCGCTGGCTCGATATCTTGCCGCTCGGCGAGGATACCGCACGCGGGCTCGGCCTGCCGATCGCGGGCGGACGACTGACGCTGATCGTGCTCGCAGCAATCCTCACCGCGCTTGCCGCGATGTTCGTCGGGCCGCTGAGCTTCGTCGGTCTCATCGCGCCGCACCTTGCACGGCTGATCGGCTTTGCCCGCGCCCGCCTTCACCTCGCCGGCGCGGTCCTTGTCGGCGCGCTGCTGATGATCGTGTCGGACTGGCTGTCGCGCATGGTGGCGTTTCCATACGAACTGCCCGTCGGCCTGTTCGCCTCGCTGCTTGGCGGACCTTATCTCGTCCATCTGCTCGCAAAAGGAGTGCCGCGCCATGGTTGAAATGCCGAGGAACCTCAAGGCATCCGCCGAAATCATGCTGTCTTGTCCGCAAGACATCATGAAGCGGCTTTGCGCGCATTTTGCCGACCATGGCGATGTCGCCGTCGACGGCGCCTGCAGCCGCATCGACACGGCCTTCGGCTCGGCCAGCATGGAAGCCTGCCAAAGCTGCCTGAAGGTTTTTGCCGAAGGCAAGGACGAGACGTCCCTGGCTTATGTGAAGCTCTCCATCGCCGAGCATCTGCTGCATTTCGCAGCGGCGGAAAACCCCAGCATCATCTGGCAGGGCGACGGTGCAGCAGGTCAGCCGCTACCCTATTTCCGCGAGATGCGCGTTGTGCGGACCGCCGATGTGACACCGCATATGCGACGGCTGACCCTGGCCGGAAGCGACCTTGGACGCTTCGCAACGGGCGGGCTTCATGTCCGTCTGCTGCTTCCCAAGGATGGCGCAGTACCCGCCTGGCCGGTCACCGGCGTGGACGGCCGTCCGGTATGGCCGGAAGCGGAACGGCGGCCGGATGTGCGCGTCTACACGATCCGCCGCATCGACGTCGAAAAGGGAGAGGTCGATATCGACTTCGTATTGCATGATGGCGATGGCATGCCCGGCGCGCGTTTCGCGGCCAATGCACGGATCGGCGATATCGTCGGGATGACCGGCCCGGGCGGCGGCGACGTGCCCACAGCCGACTGGTGCCTGCTTGCCGGCGACGAGACCGCCCTGCCCGCGATCGGCCGCATCGTGGAGGCGCTGCCGGCGGGCGTGCACGCCGTCGTTCGCATCGAAGTCGCTGATGGCGACGAGGAGCAGAAGCTGGTTTCCCAGGCCACACTGGACATAAAATGGCTGCACAGGAATGGCGTGGCCCCAGGCAAATCCGCTTTGCTTCAGGACGCGGTCCGGAACGTGCCTTGGCCCGAAGATGGGCGCAGCGTCTTCGCCTGGGTCGGCTGCGAGCACAAGAGCTTCCGCGCCTTCCGGTCCTACCTCAGGCAGGACCGGAAGCTGCCGCGCGACGCGCACCTCGTCGTCGCCTATTGGCGTTGCGGCTTCGAAGGCGATACCGCGCGGCAGAGCGACCAAACCTGAGTTTGGCTGGCTCCGCCTTCAATCGACCAGCACAGCGACCACTGCGGTGCAGTCGCCCGCCTTGACCAGTCCGGGGAAATGCCGCGCGGCCAGAAGGCCGGACATTCTTGCCCTGATCTCCTGCGGTGCGGAACCGGTGCGGCCGATGGAATGGATGCGCGCCAGGACCTGGCCCTCTTCGACGGGCTCGCCGAGATCGATCATCGTTTCGATCATTCCGTCATCCTCGGCAAACGAGAAGCAATCGCCCGACGGCATGTCCAGCCAGCGGGTCGGCTGCATCTCGACCGCACCGGCGACAATGCCGGCATGGCGCAGCACATTGAGCGCCCCGCGACGAGCGATCCGCACCGTTTCCGCGCGAGAAGTCCCACCGCCGCCAAGCTCGGTGGTGATGAACAGCTTGCCCATTTCTTCGGCGGCAGTGTCGAACATGCCGACCGCGTCGATCTCCAGCATCTTCATCGACCACGGTGCCGAGAACGCCTCGACCGCGGCGAAGCCCTTCGCCTCCAGCACCTTGTCGGGCCGGATATGGGCGGCGCAGAACGGCACGAAGTCGAGTGTCTTGCCGCCGGAATGGAAGTCGAGCGCGATGTCTGTGCGCGGCAAGAGTTCGCGCTGGAAGTAGTCGGCGATCTTCTCGGTCACCGTGCCGTCTGGCCGGCCTGGAAAGCTGCGGTTCAGATTGCCCTTGTCGATCGGCGAGGTGCGGGTGCCGGCACGGAAGGCCGGATAATTCATCGCCGGCACGATGATGACCGTGCCGCTGACGTGCTTCGGACCGAGCGTGCGGGCGAGATCGTAGAGCGCCAGCGGCCCCTCATATTCGTCGCCATGATTGCCGCCGGTGAGCAGTGCGGTCGGCCCGTTGCCGTTGCGGATCACGCAAATCGGGATCATCACCGATCCCCAGGCCGAATCGTCGCGGCTGTAGGGCAGGCGCAGGAAACCGTGCTGCACGCCGTCGCGGTCGAAGTCGACGGTCGGCGTGATCGGCGATGGGCGAAGCTGGGACATCGGGCTCAATTCTTCACCACCAGCTTGCGCGGCACGTTGGCCAGGCACTCGACGCCGGTCTCGGTGATCAGGATGGATTCGGTGATCTCGAGCCCCATCGTCTCCAGCCACAGGCCAGTCATGAAATGGAAAGTCATGCCGGGCTTCAGCTCGGTGCGATCGCCAGGGCGCAGGCTCATCGTGCGTTCGCCCCAGTCCGGTGGATAGGAAAGCCCGATCGGATAGCCGGTGCGGTTATCCTTGACGATGCCGTATCTCTTCAGCACGGCGAAGAAGGCATTGGCGATGTCTTCGCATGTATTGCCGGGCTTTGCCGCGGCAAGCCCAGCCTCCATGCCTTCCAGCGTCGCCTTTTCGGCATCGAGGAATTCCTGCGTGGGTCTGCCAAGGAACACAGTCCGCGAAAGCGGACAATGGTAGCGGTTGTAGCAGCCGGCGATCTCGAAGAAGGTGCCCTCGCCTGACTTCATCGGCCTGTCGTCCCAGGTCAGATGCGGCGCTGAAGCATCGGCGCCCGACGGCAGCAGCGGCACGATCGCCGGATAGTCGCCGCCGATACCGTCGACGCCGCGCGTGCCGGCATCATAGATCTCGGCGACCAGATCGCACTTGCGCATGCCGACTTCGATCTTGTCGACGATGCGCTGGTGCATCGCTTCCACGATGCGGGCGGCCTTGCGCATATAGTCGATCTCGGTCGGGCTCTTCACCGCGCGCTGCCAGTTGACGAGAGCCGTGGCGTCGACGAAGCGCGCATTGGGCAGATGTTTCTGCAGTGACGCGAAGGCAGCGGCCGAGAACCAGTAATTGTCCATCTCGACGCCAATGCTAAGCTTGCCCCAGCCGCGATCGGCCAGCACCTGCGAGAGAAAATCCATCGGGTGGCGTTCGGTCGACTGCACATAGTGGTCGGCATAGCCGACGATGTTGTCGTGGGCGAGATAGGCGGTGCGCTTGGCGCCGTTGGCGTCCTGGCCGCGCCCGTACCACACCGGTTCGCCCGACGGCGGCACGATGACGGCCTGGTGCACATAGAACGACCAGCCGTCATAGCCGGTCAGCCACGCCATGTTGGATGGATCGCTGACAACAAGCAGATCGACGCCCTTGGCCTCCATGGCCTTCCGTGTCTTGGCCAGGCGCTCCGCATATTCGCCGCGCGAGAATTTGAGATTAGGCTGCATTGTTCTTGGTCCTCGTTTGTTGGGCCTTGCGGCCAGCATCAGCTTTCGAAAATCGTACCGGTGTTGGCTGCTCGGGCACGGTCGCGGGCGAGCGTGGCTATCGCCGTGTCCTGCACGCCGGTGCCGGTGAGGTCGGCGATGGTGATGTCGCTGGCCGAGCGCCGGCCATGTCTTTCGCCGGCGATGATCTGGCCAAGCTCGGTAATCTCGGCATCGGCTGCCATGACACCTGTCGCGATGGCATGATGCAGTTCGCCCAGCAGCCGCGTCTGTTTCGCGCTGTCGGCGACGTAGAGATCGGCCATGCGCAGGATCGCCGGAGCGATCTCGTTCTTGTGCTCGGCGTCCGAGCCCATAGCGGTGATGTGCTGGCCGGCGGAGATGAAGCCGGCCTTGATCAGCGGCTCGGTCGACGGCGTCGTGGTGACGATGATGTCGGCGTCGGCCGCCGCTTTTGCCGCATCGGGCTCCGCGCGCACGACGATGCCTAGTCTTTCGCGCAATGCGTCCGCCGCAGCCTCGGCCTTGGCGGCGTCCCTGGCCCAGATGCGGGCCTCAGCGATCGGCCGCACCAGCATAAGCGCCTCGAGCTGCAGCCCGGCCTGGACGCCGGCGCCGAAGATCGCGGCAATTGAGGAGTCGGCTCGCGAAAGGTGTTTCGCCGCGACCGCTCCGGCCGCCGCCGTGCGGACGTCGGTCAGATAGCCATTGTCGAGCAGCAGGGCCTCGACCAGTCCTGTTTTTGACGACAGCAGCACCATCATGCCGTTGACGCTGGGCAGGCCGAGCTTCGGATTGTCGAAGAAGCCGGGACTGATCTTGATCGCAAACCCGTCGATACCTGGCACATAGGCAGTCTTGACGTCGACCTCGCCGCGATGCTCGGGAATGTCGAGCCGTAGGATCGGCGGCATCGCCACCGGCAAGGTGGCAAGCGCGCGGAAGGCATTCTCGACGCAGGCGACGGCATCGAGATCGAGCTTCACGATCGCGCGCAATTCGGCTTCGGTGAGTATCGTCATCCGGCCCATGCGGCGTGCTCCTCAATTGCTTCGCCGCAGATGATTTTCCTGTGCAGCGTCATGTCGATGTTGCGGCCCGACAGAATGAGCACCGTGGGGCCGCTCGCCCTGACCTTGCCGGCAAGCACGGCGGCGATGCCGACCGCGCCGGCGCCTTCCACGATCTCGCGCTCCTGTTCATAGGGATGGCGGATGCCGGCGGCGATCTCGTCCTCGCTGAGCAGGATCACGTCGTCGAGCAGGTCGCCGCACATCGAAAAAGTCAGCCGGTTGTCGAGGCCGATGCCGCCGCCGAGCGAATCCGCCAGCGTCGGCAGTTCCTCGACCAAAACTGGATGTCCGGCATCAAGGCTTGCCTTCATCGCCGCACCCCGCGCCATCGAAACGCCGATGACCTTCGTGCTCGGGCTTACACCCTTCACGGCAGCGGCGACACCCGCCGCCAGCCCACCGCCTGACAGCGGCACCAGCACCAAAGCGGCATCCGCAACCTGCTCGATGATCTCCAGCCCGAGCGTCCCTTGTCCGGCGATGACATCAGGATGGTCGAAGGGCGGCAGCATGACCAGCCCCTCTTCCGCGACCAGCCGTTCAACCTCCTGCTGCGCATCGTCCTGGCTGTTGCCGACGATGCGGATCTCGGCGCCGAGCCGGCGGATTTCGTCGAGCTTATTCTGCGGCACCAGTCGCGACATGCAGATCGTCGCGCGTATGCCTTCGAGCTTCGCCGCATGAGCCAGCGCCCGGCCGTGATTGCCGGTCGACGCGGCGACCACGCCGCGCGCCTTCTCCTCGGTGTTCAGCGACGCGATGGCGTTCGAGGCGCCGCGCAGCTTGAAGCTGCCGGTGATCTGCCGATGTTCGAGCTTGAGATAAACAGGCGCGCCCAAGTGCCCGGAAAGACTCGGGGAAAGCGCGGTCGGTGTGCGCTCGACCTTACCTGCGATACGCTCGCGGGCAGCGCGGATATCGGAGAGGGTGACGTCGTTCGCGGTCATGGCCTTTGCTCTGCAATCAATTCAACGGCAGCGTCATCAGACGGCCGAATTCGGCGCGCGGCTCATCGTCGCCGCAAAGCCGCAGGCAGTTCCAGGCCGTTGCCTGGTTGCTGGTGACGACCGGACGGCCGATCGCCTCTTCCATGCCGACCACAGCAAGCGCGGCCCGCAGCGCCGTGCAGGAGACGAACAGCGCGTCCGCCTTCGCATCGGTCGCCTCGCGCGCCAGATCGACCAGCGACGCCGGCGCAATCCGTGCCATCTCGCGGTCGTCCTCGAAGCCGAGGCAGGTGAAGCTGGCGATCTCGAAACCATGCGCCGCGAAATAGGCCGCCATCGGCCGGCTGGTCTCGACCGTGTAGGGCGTGAGAATGCTGATCGTCCTGGCGCCCAGCGCCTTCAAGCCACGCACCCCTGCCGTCGGCGGTGTGACCACGGGCACGCCGGGCTTGGCTGCCTGCACCGCCGCCTCGATCTCGGCATCGCCGATGACCACCGAGGCCGACGTGCAGGAATAGCAGATCGCGTCGAGCGGCTCGTCGGGCAGGATCAGCGCTGCGCCCGCCGTCAGCGACGGCTGCATCTTGCGTAAATTCTCCGGCGTCGTTGGATTGGCATAGGGGATGCGCGCGACATAGACGCCGATCCGGTCGCTTGCCACCATGCGGCGAAAATCCGGTTCGGTCGTATGGTCGGTGGCAAGGATGATCAGGCCGACGCGCTTTTCCAGCGGACGCGCGTCGAGCGCCGGCCGTGTCGAGCGCAAGCGGATGTCGACAGGAGTGGTCACCACGCGCTCCTTGCCAACGGTTTGCACTCTATAGCGCCCCCCTCTGTCCTGCCGGACATCTCCCCCACACGGGGGGAGATCGGCAGCTTCGCTGACAGCGCCTGTTCATCAACATTGGAGATTGGCGAAAGCAACGGTGACAGCCAATCTCCCCCCAAGTGGGGGAGATGTCCGGCAGGACAGAGGGGGGCGCCGTAGAGCAAGGGCATTGCAGGAACCACTGTCATGTTTCGATCCGCCCGTAGCGGCGTTCCAGCCAGCGCAGCAGCACGACCGAGAAATAGGCTGATGACGAGGAAGAAGGCGCCGACCAAAGTCATCGGCTCGACGTAGCGGTAATAGGTGTTGGCGACACTCTTGGCCTGGTTCATCAATTCCAGCACGGTGATCGCCGAAAGCAGCGGCGTCTCTTTGAACATCGCGATGAAGTAGTTGGCAAGCGCCGGGATCATCGGCGGAATAGCCTGCGGCATGATGATGTGGGTCCAGGTCTGCCTGGCGTTCAGATTGCAGGCCTTGGCGGCTTCCCACTGGCCGCGCGGCACATTCTCGATGCCGGCGCGATAGACTTCGGCCGTGTAGGTGCCGTAGTGCAGGCCGAGGCCGATGACGCCCGCCACCAGCGGCGGCAGCAGGATACCGATGTCCGGCAGCACGTAGAAGATGAAATAGAGCTGCACCAGCAGTGGCGTGCCGCGGATGAACTCGGCGAGGAAGCCGACGGTGCGCGACAAGCCCCTGTTCGGCGAGCGCCGCGCCAGCGCGATGGCCAGCCCCACGATCGCGGCCAGAACCGAGCCGAGCAGCGTCGCCAGGATGGTGATCTTCACGCCCTGGATCAGCGTTGGCATGATCTCCCAGACGAAATTCCAATCCCACTCCATTATAAGGCCCGATCCATTAGACGCGCACCCCGTCGAGGCCGCGCGCCATGCGCCTTTCAAGCGATCGGACGCCCCACGAGATGATCAGCGCAAGGGCGAAATAGATGATGAGGATGGTGGTGAACGGCACCAGCGTGTTGCCGGTCTGCGAGCGCACCACTTGCGCCTGGAAGGTCAGGTCGGTGAGCGAGATGAGCGAAACCACGGCCGTGGCCTTGAGCAATTCGATGGCGTTGTTGCCGAAGGTCGGCAGCATGACCAGCAGCGCCTGCGGCAGGATGACATGGCGCATGGCTTGCCAGCGGCCGAGATTGAGCGCGGTGCAGGCCTCGTACTGTTCGCGGCCGATCGACTGGATGGCGCCGCGCACCACCTCCGCCGCATAAGCGCCGACATTGAGGCCGAGCGCCAGCACGCCGGCCTGCAGCGGCGTCAGCGAAATGCCGATGAAGGGCAGCACGAAATAGGCCCAGAACAGCTGCACGAAGATCGAGGTGCCGCGAAAGAATTCGATATAGGCGGTGGCCAGCGCCCGAATGGCGAAAAAACGCGATAGCCGCCCTAGCCCGGCGAGAAAGGCCATGACCAGGGCCAGCACCGACCCCATCAGCGTCAGCTCGATGGTAACAAGCGCTCCCTGCAATATCAGGCCTAAATAGCCGGACCATTGGGTCATGAAATCAAGAGTTTCCAATGTTTACAGTTGTGCGAGGCGGTAGTCTTGGCCCCTTCTCCCCGTTCACGGGGAGAAGATGCCGGCAGGCAGATGAGGGGCAGCGCAAGCTTCGTAGAACTTTGTGCCGCCCCTCATCCGTCACTTCGTGACACCTTCTCCCCGTGAACGGGGAGAAGGGAAAGAGGCACCTACTTCGCCGCGCAGAGCTTGTCGCGCGTCGTCGACATCGCCGCCGCGGCCGAGAAGCCGTAGGGCTCGATGATCTTGGCGAATTCGCCGGACTGCTTCAGCTTGGCCAGCTCGACGTCATAGGCATCGCGCAGCGCCTCGTCGCCCTTCTTGAACGCCGCGCCGTCGCAATAGACCGGCGCGCCGACCACCGGAGCGACGACTTCGAGGTTCGGATCGTTGGCCTTCTTGACCAGATCGTTGATCGACAGCACCGGCAGCGAATAGGCGTCGATACGGCCGTCCTGCAGCATCTTCAGGCCGCTCTGGCCATCCGGCACGACGATGACGCGGTCACGCGGCACGCCAGCGGTGAGCGCCAGCTTCTCCTCGGTGCCGCCGCCCGGCGCCCCGATCGTCGCGGTGGCATCCTTGGCGACATCCTCGTAGCTCTTGAGGCCCTTCGGATTGCCCTTCTTGACCAGCATCGCCTCGGCGTCGCACAGCACCGGCTCCGAGTAGACGACCGCCGCGCAGCGCTCCGGCTTCATGAACAGGCCGGCGGTGACGACGTCGAAACGGCCGGCCTGCAGGCCGGGGATCATGGCGCCATATTCCGAGATCGAGGCGACGATGTCGTTGACGCCGAGGCGCTTGAAAATCTCGCGCGCCACATCGGGCGCCGCACCCGAAACCTTGCCGTCGGCCGCAACCGCCGTATAGGGCGGCTCATTGGCGATGGCAACGCGGGCGAAGCCCTGTGCCTTGAGCTCTTCGAGCTTGCCGTCGTCGGCCGATCCCGCGGTCGAGGCGGCCAGAATCGCGGTCAGTGCAACACCGGCGACGCCGGCCAGAATGCCAAGTTTCTTCATTGTTCCCAACTCCTTGCTTCTCTTCTTGGTTTGCTTCGAGACGGCGTTGCCTCCCTTGAGGACGGCTTCGCCGCTTTGGCATGGCGGTCAGACGCGATGTCCAGCCGCGATGATCTTCTTCAGGAAGCCTTGCGTGCGCTCCTGCTTGGGATTGCGGAAAATCTCGTCGGGCTTGCCTTCTTCGACAATCCTGCCGCGGTCAAAGAACAAAACCCGGTCGGCGAAATCATGGGCAAAACCCATTTCGTGGGTGACGAGCAGCATGGTCATGTCGGTCTCGGAGCAGAGTCGCCATAAGACGTTCAGCACCTCCTCGACCAGTTCTGGATCGAGCGCCGATGTTACCTCGTCGAACAGCATGATCCTGGGCTGCAGGGCCAGCGCCCGGGCGATCGCCACCCGCTGTTTCTGCCCACCGGAGAGCTGTGCCGGCATCGCTTTGGCTTTGTCGGCCATGCCGACCATGTCGAGCAGCTCCATCGCCCGCTTTTCGGCGGCGGCGCGCGACATGCCCTTGGTCAAGATCGGCGCCAGCGTGACGTTGTCGATGACGCTCTTGTGCGGAAACAGGTTGAACAGCTGGAAGACCATGCCGATCTTCTGGCGCATTCTTGCCAGATGCCGTTCGTCGGCGGCCAGCAACTGGCCGTTGCGCTCCATGTGGTAAAGCTGCTCGCCGTCGATCTGGATGTGGCCGCTGTCGATCCTCTCCAGCGTCATCAGGATGCGCAGGATCGTCGTCTTGCCCGAGCCGGAAGGGCCGATCAGCGCCAGCTTCTCGCGCGGCATGACCTGCATCGACAGGCCGTCCAGCACCTTGAAGGTGCCGAAGCTTTTCGAAATGGCGTCGATCTTGATGATGGGCGCGGACAATGAATTTCCCCGTGCTGGAGAACCTGGTGCCTTCAACGATGCGGAACGCGTCAAATCATGTCAATCAGGAAAATAATATCATGACAATGTTTCTGACTCCGCACAATTTCGCGGCAATGTCTGCCTAGATCGCCAGCAGAAGATGCTCCGGATCGCCGAGCAGAAGTTTGGTGACAACGCTCAAGCCGGCGCGCAGTTCCCCCTCGGTGGTCGAGCCCAGCGAGATCCGCACTGCCGGCTGCCATGGCTCCTGCGAAATGCGGAAGGATGTGCCTGGCGCGATCGCCACGCCCTGCAAACGGGCCTGTGAGACGAAACTCTCCTCGGCGCGGTCGCTGGGCAGCTGCAGCCACAGATGCAATCCGTCGCGATGGACACGGTAGTCGACCCCGGCGAGCACCTCTGCGGCGATCTCCTGCCGCCGCCGCAGCGCCGAACGTTGCCAGCGGACGAGCTCCATCGCCGTGCCGTCGGCGACCCATTTAGTGGCGATCTCCGCCACAAGTGGCGTCGCCATCCAGTTGGAGACGAGATGCCGGTTGGCAACGGCGGCGACATAGCGGTCGGGCGCCGCGAGATAGCCGATGCGCAGGCCCGGCACCACGATCTTGGTGAAGGAGGTGACGTAGAGCGTGCGCTCTGGCGCGAAGACAGCGACCGGCGGCGGCCGGCCCTCGACCAGCGGACCGAGCACGTCGTTCTCGATGATGGCGATGTCGTGCTTGCGCGCGACCGCGGCAATCTGCTCGCGCCGCGCGGCATCCATCAGTGTTGCGGTCGGGTTGATCACCGAAGGCTGCACGAACACGGCGCGGATATCGGAAAGCCGGCACGCCTCGTCCAGCGCCTCCGGGATCAAGCCGTTGTCATCGATCGGCAGTCCTTCGAGGTTGAAGCCGAGATAGCGCGCCAGCGGGATCAGCGTGTGATGGCCGATCGCCTCGGTGGCGACGGTCGAACCCGGCGGCGCCACGCTCATCAGCGCCACCGTCATGCCGGCCGTGGCGCCGTTGGTCAGGCTGACATTCTGCGCGGACACATCGAGCCCGCAGAGCCGCAGCCAGTCGACCGCCACGGCGCGGTGGCGCGGAAACACCATGTTCGGCCGGAACGACAGCGCCGAGCTCGACGGCAGGTTCTCGGCAAGCCAGCCCAGCGCCTGTTTCAGCCGCTCCAGATGCATCGGTTCGCAGACCGGCTTCAGTATGGAGAGGTCGATGACCTCGCCAAGACGCTCCGGCAGGTATGGCGGCTCGGGCTCGCGGCGCTGCGTCTGGACGAAACTGCCGCGGCCGATCTCGCCGGAGATCAGGCCCCGGCGGATCAGTTCCTCATAGGCGCGACTGACCGTCTGCACCGAAAGCTTCAGGTCGTCGGCCAGCCGGCGATGCGTCGGCAGCCGCGCGCCGTTGGCCAGCCGCCCGTCATGGATCGCACGCGCAAACTGGTCGGCGAGCGATTGATAGGCCGGCCGCCGGATGAGCGCGGGATCTGGACGCCACAATGTCATGACTTATTAGAGATCGAAATCAGTGCAATTGACAATCGAAATAATGCGCCGTCATGGTGTCGGGCAAGAAAAAAGCAGACGCTCATGGCCGCATTGAAACTCGATCAGATCGACCTCAAAATCCTCGACGCGGTTCAGCGCGACGGGCGCATCACCAAGCTGGCGCTGGCCGACAAGGTTGGCCTGTCGCCGACGCCGTGCTGGATGCGGCTGCGCAAGCTGGAAAAGGCCGGCATCGTCTCCGGCTATCACGCCAAGGTTGCGATGCGCGCCGTCGCGCCGGTCGCAACCGTGCTGATGGAGGTGACGCTGGCCAGCCACCGACAAGCCGATTTCGACCGCTTCGAGCGCGTCATCCGCGATGTTCCCGAAATCGTTGCCTGCTGGTCGGTGGGCGGCGGCGTCGACTATCTGCTGAAAGTGATGGCGCGCGACATCGACGCCTATCAGCGGCTCGTAGACGCGCTGCTCGAACGCGAGATCGGCATCGACCGCTATTTCACCTACATCGTCACCAAGACGGTGAAGGAGGAGATTTCCTTGCCGGTGGCGGATCTGCTGCCGGTGTCGTCGTAACGCTAGAGAGATCGTCTACCCGGGCGATGCAATAGAGACAATCTCTCTACGCAACGGCGTTGAAACAGTCTCTCTGTCTGCACCGCGCGCATAGTCTCTCCACATCGCCTCGACATCGGGAGACCTCGAACATGTCCGCGCATTTTGCCCGCCCACACCGCCATGATGCACTCGACCGCCTCGCCGACCGCCGGCTGCTGCGCGAGCTCGCCTATGTCGACGGCCATTGGACGGCGAGTGAGGCCGCCGAGAGCTTCGAGGTGACCGATCCTGCCACAAGCGCCACCGTTGCCTGGGTTGCCGCGCTCGATAGCAGGCAGACGAGCAAGGCGATCGACGCGGCATCGCGCGCCTTTCCCGCCTGGCGCGGACTTTTGCCGCAGGAGCGCTCGAAAATCCTACGAAAATGGTTCGACCTGATCATCGCTGCCAAAGAGGATCTGGCGCTCTTGATGACGCTCGAGCAGGGCAAGCCGCTTAGGGAAGCGCGGGGCGAGATCGACTACGCCGCCTCTTTCGTCGAGTGGTATGCCGAGGAGGCAAAACGCCTTAACGCCGAGAGCGTCACCAGCCATCTGCCGAACGCCGAGATGATGGTGCGGCGCGAGCCGCTTGGTGTCGTCGGCGTCGTCACGCCGTGGAATTTTCCCGCGGCCATGCTGACCCGCAAGGCGGCCGCCGCCCTTGCCGCCGGCTGCACCATCGTCGCGCACCCCTCGTCTGAAACGCCGCTATCGGCACTGGCGCTGGCCGAGCTCGGCGAACGCGCCGGCCTGCCGGCAGGCGTCTTCAACGTTCTCACCGGCAAGGCTTCGACCATCGTTGGGCGGATGTGCGAAGACGCTCGCGTGCGGGCCATGAGCTTCACCGGCTCGACCGAGATCGGCAGGCTGATCGCCGCGCAAAGTGCGCCGACGATGAAGCGGCTGGTGATGGAGCTTGGCGGCCATGCGCCGCTGATCGTCTTTGCCGACGCCGATCTCGACAAGGCTGTGACCATCGCCGTCGACGCCAAATTCGCCACGTCCGGCCAGGATTGCCTCGCCGCCAACCGCATCTATGTCCAGCGCCCGATCTACGATCGTTTCTGCGCCGCCTTCGCCAGGCGCATCGACGCGTTGCGGACAGGCAATGGCCTGGCCGATGACACCGACATCGGGCCTTTGATGCACGAGCGCGGCGTCAAGAAGGTCGAGGAGCAGGTCGCCGATGCGCTCGCCCATGGCGCACGCTGCCTCACCGGCGGCAAACGCGATTCTGCAGGACCGCTGTTCTACCAGCCGACCCTGCTGGCCGATGTCACCGACGACGCACTGATCATGCGCGAGGAAACTTTTGGTCCGGTCGCCGCGGTGACGCCCTTCGACAGCGAAGAGGAAGTCGTCGCCCGCGCCAACGCCACCGAGTACGGCCTCGTCGCCTATGTCGTCACCGAGAACGGCGGCCGCCAGTTGCGCATGGGCCGCGCGCTCGACTACGGCATGGTCGCCATCAACCGGGTCAAGATCACCGGCGCGCCGATCCCGTTCGGCGGCGTCAAACAGTCCGGCATCGGCCGCGAGGGCTCGCGCCATGGGCTCGAAGCCTTTACCGATCTCAAATACCTCTGCCTGGATGTGGCCTAGGCCGCGCCCCACACTTTTCCTTAGGAGTAAAAAAGATGCTCGACCAGTCCAACGAACTCGCCGCTTGGGACCGCGACCACTTCTTCCATCCCTCGACCCATATGGGCACCCACGCGCGCGGCGAGAGCCCGACCCGCATCATCGCCGGCGGCGAAGGCGTCACCATCTGGGACAATAATGGGCGCAAGAGCATCGATGCTTTCGCCGGGCTTTACTGCGTCAATGTCGGCTATGGCCGCCAGAAAATCGCGGACGCCATCGCCGCGCAAGCCAAGAACCTCGCCTACTACCATGCCTATGTCGGCCACGGCACCGAGGCGTCGATCACGCTCTCCAAGATGATCATCGACCGCGCCCCGCAAGGGATGTCGAGGGTCTATTTCGGCCTCTCCGGCTCCGACGCCAACGAGACCAACATCAAGCTGATCTGGTACTACAACAACGTGCTCGGCCGGCCGGAGAAGAAGAAGATCATCTCGCGCTGGCGCGGCTATCATGGCTCCGGCGTCATGACCGGTTCGCTGACCGGGCTCGACCTGTTCCACAACGCCTTCGACCTGCCGCGTGCGCCGATCCTGCACACCGAGGCGCCCTACTATTTCCGCCGCGCCGACCGCTCGATGAGCGAGGAACAGTTTTCCCAACACTGCGCCGACAAGCTCGAAGAGATGATCCTGGCCGAGGGCCCGGACACGGTCGCCGCCTTCATCGGCGAGCCGATCCTCGGCACCGGCGGCATCGTGCCGCCGCCCGTCCTCTACTGGGAAAAGATCCAGGCGGTGCTGAAGAAATACGATGTGCTGCTGGTCGCCGACGAAGTGGTCACCGGCTTCGGCCGGCTGGGCACCATGTTCGGCTCCGACCACTACGGCATCAAGCCCGACCTGATCACCATCGCCAAGGGCCTGACCTCGGCCTATGCGCCGCTGTCGGGCGTCATCGTCGCAGACAAGGTCTGGCAGGTGCTGGTGCAGGGTTCCGACAAGCTCGGCAGCATAGGCCATGGCTGGACCTATTCGGCGCATCCGATCTGCGTTGCCGCCGGCGTCGCCAATCTCGAGCTGATCGACGAGATGGACCTGGTGACCAACGCCGGCGAGACCGGCGCCTATTTCCGCGCCGAACTGACGAAAGCCGTCGGCGGCCACAAACATGTCGGTGACGTCCGCGGCGACGGCATGCTGGCGGCAATCGAGTTCGTCGCCGACCGGGACGACCGCGTGTTCTTCGACGCCTCGCAGAAGATCGGGCCGCAGGTCGCTACCGCCCTTGCGGCAAGCGGCGTCATCGGCCGCGCCATGCCGCAAGGCGACATTCTCGGCTTCGCGCCGCCGCTCTGCCTGACGCGCGAAGAGGCCGACATCGTCGTGTCGAAGACGGCGGATGCGGTGAAGAGCGTGTTTGCCAACATCTGAAAACTGACATGAACGCCATGACCAAAACCCTCCCCGCCACCATGGCCGCCGTGCAGCTGACTGGTCACGGCGGACCGGAAAAGCTCGTCTACCGCACCGACGTGAAAGTGCCGTCGCCCGCCCCTGACGAAGTGCTGATCAAGGTCACCGCTTGCGGCATGAACAACACCGATGTCTGGGTGCGACAGGGCGCCTATGGCACGGAGGAAGATGCTGCCGCCGTATCGACCTGGCGGCGTCAGGGCAACACGCTGACCTTCCCGCGCATCCAGGGCACCGACACGGTCGGCCACATCGTCTCAGTCGGCGATGGTGTCTCGCCGGACCGTATCGGCGAGCGGGTGATGGTCGACTTCTCCATCTACAACCGCGACGACGATTCACTCGCCGACATCGACTATATGGGCCACGGCCGTGACGGCGGCTATGCCGAGTATCAGACCGTGCCGGCCGAGAACGCCCATGTCGTCGGCACCGAGTTGACCGATGTCGAACTCGCCACCTTCTGCTGCGCCTATCTCACCGGCGAGCAGATGCTGGAACGCGCCGCATTGAAGGCCGGCGAGCGCGTGCTGGTCACCGGCGCGTCGGGCGGCGTCGGCTCCGGCATCGTGCAGCTGGCGCGGGCGCGCGGCGCCATCCCCTATGCCGTCGTCGGCAAGGGCAAGGAACAGGCCGTGCTCGACATCGGCGCCGAGGCGGTGATCACCCGTGGCGTGGCTGACCTGCCGGCTGCGGTAAATGAGTCGACCGGCGGCCAGCCGATCGACGTGGTGGCCGACCTGGTCGGCGGTGCGATCTTCAACGATCTGCTGCGCATCCTCAGGCCCGAAGGCCGCTACACCACAGCCGGCGCAATTGCCGGCCCGGTCGTGCAGCTCGATCTGCGCACCATGTATCTCAAGCAGTTGCAGCTGCATGGCTCCAGCCAGGGCACGCGGCACGACTTCCGCCGTATCGTTCGCTACATCGAAGACAAGAAGATCCGGCCGCTGGTCGGCGGCGTCTACAAGCTCTCCGATTTCCACCGCGCCCAGGCTGATTTCATTGCCAAGGACTTTGTCGGCAAGCTGGTGGTCGTTCCGGATGCTGTTTCGGATTTCGCTGCAACCCGTTGACAGCCAACACTAACAAGGACTCGGGCTATTCGCCGACACGGTGAGATCGAGCGCGACATGGCCTTGCGGCGCGCCGAAACGAAGGAAGGCTTCCGACAGCGTCGCGAACACCGGTCCGGCGTCGCCTTTCAGCTTCGTGCAGAAATTCTTCGACCTGTCGAAGACGCCCGAAGTCTTGAGGAAGTCGATACAGCCGTAGATCTCGTCCATGTGATGGCCCTCGCCGAGCGGATAGAGCGAGAACTGCGCGGCGACCTCCTGTCCAAGCTTTTTCGCACTGTCGACATGCGCCCGCGCCGCGCCGATGCGCTCGGCCAGGGACAGCTCGTGGCTGCTGCCGGAAATCGGTGTGCAGATCGGATCGTCAGGCTCGCCCGGACAGCCGCGCGACACCGTCGCCGACAACACGCAATGCACGTCACTTGCCGCCGCCGATGCGAAGAGGTCGCGCATGGCCGGGAAAAGCTGTTCCGGCGGGCCGACGATCAGCGTCGAGATGTCGTCGGTCTCGATGCGGAAATTCGGTCGATAGGGGTCCATCGCCGAAAGTGCCCCAAGGATGACGTCGACAAAATCGTCGCACATCGGATACAGGGAAATCTGTGCACCTGAAAACATGGTCGCCTCGCTCCGCTGGCATTACCCAGATCAGCTTGAGGGACCGAAGGCTTGCACCCACCATCTCAGCCCCGGCAATACGGAGCGCCCCTGTCGATATGGGCGACGTAGCACCTGCGCAAAGGATGTTCAAGTAATGGTCCTGGGCAATCGTTCCCAGCAATCGCTTCAGACCAATTACCGAGCTTGGCGGCGCCGCCGAAGCTGCCGATCTCCCCCCTTGCGGGGGAGATGCCGGCAGGCAGAGGGGGGTGCTTCCCTCCGACCTGTCAATCGATCGCAGCCGCGCCCTCAAGCTGATTCGGGTTGGCAAGGCTGAAGTCGAAAGTTGGCGATCCTTCACACCCCCCTCTGTCCTACCGGACATCTCCCCCGCAAGGGGGGAGATTGGATACCGCTTCGGCTTTCGCCAATCACCAACGCCCATTCAGCCTCTGCCTTCGGGTGGGCTGTTCAGCCCTATAGTCCGACCTGCTTGACTGCGGCTTCGAGCGATCTTTCAAACGCGTCGATCATCTGATCGACCTGGGGCTCGGTGATGATCAGCGGCGGGCAGAAGGCCAGCGCGTCGCCCATGTTGCGCGAGATGACGCCGTTCTGCTGCATGAAGCCGTTGACAAGCCCGCCCAGCGCGCCGGCCGTCTCCCACGGCGTCTTGGTCACCTTATCGCCGACCAGTTCGACCGCCGCGATCAGGCCGACGCCACGCACCTCGCCGACAAGCGGGTGCGAAGCGAGGTTGCGCAGCCGTTTCTGCATATGCGCGCCGACCGTGCGCGCATTGCCGACAAGGTCGCGCTCCTCGATCAGCTTCAGGTTCTCGAGCGCGACCGCCGCCGCGACGGGATGGCCGCCGCCGGTGAAGCCATGACCGAAGGTGCCGATCCGATTGCTTTCGTCGGCAATCGGCTCGAACATTTTCTCGTTGATCAGCAGGGCCGAGATCGGCAGGTAGGAAGAAGAGATCTGCTTCGACAGCACCATGATGTCAGGCCTGATGCCGAAGGTCTGCGAACCGAACATCTCGCCGGTTCGGCCAAAACCGCAGATGACCTCGTCGGCGACGATCAGGATGTCGTACTTCGACAGGACCGCCTGTATCTTCTCCCAGTAGCCGGCCGGCGGAACGATGACGCCGCCGGCGCCCATGATCGGCTCGCCGAAGAAGGCGGCGATGGTTTCCGGGCCCTCGGCCAGGATCAGCTTTTCCAAGTCGTCGGCAAGCCGGCTCGAAAACTGCTCTTCGCTCTCGCCTGGCAGCGCCTCGCGCCAATGGTGCGGCGTCGACGTGTGCAGCACACTGGCGATCGGCAGGTCGAAGGAAATGTGATTGTTGGGCAGGCCGGTCAGGCTTGCCGAGGCGATGGTGACGCCGTGATAGCCGCGAATGCGGCTGATGATCTTCTTGCGTGCCGGCTGGCCGAGCGCATTCGACCGGTACCAGATCATCTTCATGGCCGTGTCGTTGGCCTCGGAGCCGGAATTGGTGAAATACGCCTTGCTCATCGGCACCGGCGCCATCTGCACCAGCTTCTCGGCGAGATCGATCAGCGGCGAATGCGATTTGGAGCCGAAGTCGTGATAATAAGGCAGCTTGGACATCTGGCGCACCGCCGCATCGACCAGCCGCTTCTCCGAGAAGCCGACCGCGACGCTCCAAAGCCCGGCCATCGCCTCGATGTAGCGGTTGCCGGCCAGATCCTCGACATAGATGCCGTCGCCCTTCTCGATGACGAGCGGCCCTGCTTCCTCATGCTTGCGGGCATTGGTGTAGCCGTGCATGTGATAGCTGATGTCGCGAGCTTCGGGAGAATTCGGTCGAGCGTCCATGATGGGTCCTGTCCTGCACGCCGGGTCCTGCCGCCGTTCGGCGCGCATCGCCTCTGGCATTAATGGTGTTTGGTGCATCTGTTTCTTGTAAGGGTGTCAAGCCCTTTCGGAAGGGCTGGCGGATGGACAAAGACATGCAGAATTTCAGCTTCGAGGCCTTGGAACGCGAGAAGCTGCGCCAAGCCGGCTGTGCGCATCGCCGAGACATGATTCCCGAACGGCTCACCAGCAGGCACAACAACAAGGCTGAGGTGGCCTGATCATGGACCACGTCGACTGCATCGTCGCCGGCGCCGGCGTCATTGGCCTCGCGATCGCGCGAGAGATGGCGCAGCGCGGGATGGACACCCTGGTCCTCGAGGCCGAGAATGCCATCGGCACCGGAACGAGTTCGCGCAATTCCGAGGTCATCCATGCCGGCATCTACTATCCGGCCGGATCGCAGAAGGCCCGGCTCTGCGTGGCAGGCCGGGAACAGCTTTACCGTTATTGCGAGAAGCGGGCGGTTCCGCATGCGCGCTGCGGCAAGCTCATCGTCGCCACAGATGCCGAACAGGAGCCGGTGCTTGCTTCCATTCTGGCCAACGCCTCTGCTTGCGGCGCGGGCGACCTGACACCCTTGACCGCAGCAGGGGCACGCGCGCTGGAGCCCAAGCTGCGGTGCACGGCCGCCCTGCTGTCGCCCGCCACCGGCATCATCGACAGCCACGCCCTGATGCTTGCTTTGCGGGGCGACGTAGAGGAGCACGGGGCGGCACTCAGCCTCAACACCCGCATCGTCTGCGGCCGCATCGAGGGTGGGCGCATCGTTCTCGACACAGTCGATAGCACCAGCGGCGAGCGCTTTGAGATCGGCACCGCGCTTCATCAACGCCGCCGGGCTTGGCGCCACGACGCTTGCCCGCTCACTTGACGGGCTCGACCCGCAATTCGTGCCGGAACTTCGCTATGCCAAGGGCAATTATTTTTCGGTCGCCGGCCGGGCGCCGTTCTCGCGGCTGGTCTATCCCATACCCGAGCCGACACCGCGCGGGCGTGCCGCTGCCAAAGGCATAATCCAAACGCCCGTAAGCCATCCGTAAGCCGGGGTCGCAGAACCTCGGTCTGTCGATCACAGCCGATCACCGGAGGCCTCGAGCTCTCCGGAACCGTCGGCTCCATGACGAGGAGGGTTCGATGCGATTCGACAACGATCACGCGCCACTCCGCCGGGACGACGCGCTATCCGAATGGCGCACTGCCTCGGCGCTGGCCGAGCTCTTGTCCTTCGAGCCGTCGAGTCTCGACGCGAAACCGAAGGCTGCGGGTCCTGGCCGGACCGCGGAGGCGCTTTCACGATTTGCGGCGGCGATCCGGCGCGTATGGCCGGTCCTGGCGGCTACTACAATCTTGGCAACGCGCTCGGGCTGGTGATGGGCGTCACGATCCAGCTCGCCGCCCCTCAGGGATCCGGCATGCGCGGCGGCGCCGCGCTGTTCGACTATTTCGCTGGCAGCAGCAGTGCGGTGGCGCTGACGTTGGCAACGCTGGTCTTCTTCTGCAGCGGCGAGGTCTATCACCGCGCCTGGGCCGGGCGGGATGTCCCCGATCCAGCGCTTAACCGCCTCGCCGATCTCCTGTCGGGGATCGGCGCGATCGGGCTTGGCGCGGCACTGTTCCTGTTCGGCCAGCCGGTGCTGGCGGCGACCGCCGGACTGCTGCATGCGCTCGGCAAGATCGGCAGCGCCGCCTACAGGCCCGGCGCCAGCGTGCCCGGGTGGCCGGCTGGATGGCCCGATCCGTTCCGCAGTGCGGTGCTGGCCAGCCGCCTGCCGGCGATGCTCGCGGCGGCGCTGTCGATGGGCGCCGCCTTGCCTGAGGTGTGGTTGGGCGGTTCCCCTGCCCTCGTTGCCGCGCCGCTGACATTGCTTGCCTGCTATCTGCTGTGGGCCAGGGCCGACCTTCTCCTGTTTGCCAACAGCGCTGGCGAAAGCGCGCCCGCACTGCCCACCACGGCACGGCCCATGCCCTTGCATCCTCGACCGCCCAAGGCAACCAAACGACCGGGACCATCGATATGAAGCACCGTTTCGAAGCTATACCGAACCCAAGCTGCCGGTTCGAGATCTGGGACAATGAGAACGACGAGCCCGTCGTCCATCACGACCGGCTGCTCACCTTCGCCTCGGCGAAGTTGGCGGCAAGGATCGCCGACTTCCTCAACGAGGGCCGCAGCCACCGGCGCCGCGCCGGCGCCGCTAAATGGCGAGTTGCGGACCGCGATGTCGACCGGGGAGGATGATCGCCACGCTGCTCTACCTCGGGGAAATCCAGGTCTCCCTGACCTTGGCGTCCATGCCGGTATTCAAGGCTAGCGCCAAGGATCCACTGCTGGGCTGGATCGCATCCGGAAGCAGTCTTCACATCAACCTCGGCGGCGAAACCACCTACGATGTTTCCCTCAAGGGCAGTGCCCAAGCCGCCAAGGCCTTTGCAGCAGCCTGCAACTCATGAGACCCTGCAGTTCGTGAGAACCTGTAGTTCATGAGAGCATCGGAGGAGTGTCGCCATGACCGATGAGCCAGGCCGTGAGCCGGCGCATGATCCCCAGGATTTGGAGCGCCTGCTGATTTCCCGGCAGTGGGTGGGAGACATCGACGGCATGGCCGCGCTTTTTGAGCAGAACGCCGTCGTCGACAGCGGTGAAGGGCAGCTGACGCGTGGCCGGGAAGCGATCCGGGCACTCTTCGCGGAGATCACCGCAACGGGCCGAAAATTTGCTGCCGGAAATCAGGCCCCGGCTGTTGTCAGCGGAGACCTGGCACTCACCTCAACCCATCTTCCCGATGGCACCGTGACCGCCGAGGTCGCCCGCCGCCAAGGCGACGGAACATGGCTGTGGGTCATCGATCGATTCTCCGTTGCATAACATCGGGCCCGACGCATGACCCCGGAAAATCGGAATCGATTTTCCCGGTGGATCATGCGAACGGGCGCACGGCGCTGTAGCGCAAAGGCGCGAAACCGTGCAGTTTTGGATTTCGAAGTTCCCGAGCGACGATGCCGGCGATGGAGCAGGAACTTCGAATTCAATTATGATGTATGATGCATCAGTGCGCTGTCTGCGAATGGTCGCCGCCCGGCTGCGAAATGCCGCCCAGCGCTTCGCCGGCCCAGGCCGCCTCGCCATTCGCGGCGAGATCGCCGAGCGAGACAATGCCAACCAACCGCCGGTCGCGGCTGATCACCGGCATTCGCCGCAGTTTGAGATTGCCCATGTTCTGAAGGACATCGTCGACTTCCTGGTCGTCAAAGCAGCATTGCACCTCCGCGCTCATCACGTCCCTGATCTTGGCGTCAGGACCTCTGCCCTCCGCGATGCCGCGGACGGCAATGTCGCGGTCCGTGATCATGCCGACCAGCCGGTCATTCTCGCCGACGGGCAGAACACCGGCGTCAAGATCGGCCATGGCTCGTGCGGCATCCCGCAAGGACTGCTCCGGACTGGCGACCTGAACATTCTGTGTCATGCACTCGCTGATTCTCATGGCTTTCTCCTCGAGGTGAAGCGCCCCGCCGAACCCGTGATCAAGATGTGATTAGGGAGGAATGAATGCCTTTCGGAATCGTTCCATGTTTCGACCACGCGCGACCGGATGGGCGATGCGGCAGAGCTTCCACCAATGGCCATATCCGTGACGACGGGAACCATAGTCCGGCACAATGGTTGAGTGGTGACCAAGTGATCCTCCCCGAGCAAAACGGAAAACGGAAGGAACGATCATGCGCATGTTGACGACTATTGCTGCCCTTTCGGGATTGGCCCTGGCGCAGCCGATCCACGCGCAATCCACCAACCCGCAGCTTCCCCAAATCGCACCCCCGGCCCCGGAAGTCCTGCCCGATCCAAGCCTGCCTAACCAAACGCCGCCCGACCAAGCCCTGCCGGATCAAGCGCTGCCGGATCAGGGTTTCACCGACCAGAACTTTACCGGGATTGCGATCGTCGCCCTCGAGGATTTGCCTCCGGAACTCAAGACACAAGCCGAGGCCGTGATCACCCAGACCAGCGTTGAAGATCTGCTCACCCTGCAGAGCTCGATCGATGCGTCGCCGCAGGCAGCAACGGCGCTGGCGGCGAGCGGGCTGGATTCCTCGCAGGTTGTCGCTGCCAACATCGATGGCGATGGCATGCTGACGCTGATCATCCAGACAACCACATGATCGGCGGGCCGGGCGTGGCTGACCGGAGCACCCGGCTTCGGCCATGAAAACCCAGTACAGCGGAGCATCGTCATGGTCGAAGCCGCAGTTCGCAACTTCACCCTCAACTTCGGGCCGCAGCATCCTTCTGCTCACGGCGTCCTGCGGCTGGTGCTGGAACTGGACGGCGAGATCGTCGACCGCGCCGATCCCCACATCGGCCTGCTCCACCGCGGCACGGAAAAACTCATCGAGTACAAGAATTATCTGCAGGCCTTGCCCTATTTCGACCGGCTCGATTACGTGGCGCCGATGAACCAGGAGCATGCGTTCTGCCTCGCCGCCGAGAAGCTGCTCGAAATATCGGTGCCGAAGCGCGGACAGCTTATCCGTGTTCTCTTTTGCGAAATCGGCCGGCTCTTGTCACATCTCCTCAACGTCACGACCCAGGCCATGGACATCGGCGCGCTGACCCCGCCGCTCTGGGGTTTCGCCGAGCGCGAGAAGCTGATGGTCTTTTACGAGCGCGCCTCCGGCGCCCGCATGCATGCGAATTATTTCAGGGTCGGCGGCGTGCACCAGGACCTGCCTCCGAAGCTTCTGGACGACATCTGGGCTTTCTGCGACCCGTTCCTCAAGGTCTGCGACAACCTCGATGAATTGCTCACCGGCAACCGCATCTTCAAGCAGCGCAATGTCGATGTCGGTGTGATCGGGCAGGATGATGCCTGGGCCTGGGGCTTCTCCGGCCCCATGGTGCGCGGGTCGGGAGCGGCATGGGATTTGCGCAAGGCACAGCCGTATGAATGCTACCCCGAGATGGACTTCGACATTCCGGTCGGCAAGAACGGCGACTGCTATGACCGCTATCTCGTCCGCATGGAGGAAATGCGCCAATCGGTCCGGATCATGAAGCAATGCCTGGAGAAACTGAGATCGCCCGAGGGCCGCGGGCCGGTCGCGGTCCCGAACCAGAAGATCACGCCGCCGCCGCGAGCGACGATGAAGCGCTCAATGGAAGCGACAATCCACCATTTCAAACTCTACACGGAGGGTATTCGCGTGCCCGAAGGAGAGGTGTACGCCGCGGTTGAGGCGCCAAAGGGCGAGTTCGGCGTCTATCTGGTTTCGAACGGCAGCAATATTCCTTATCGATGCAAGATCCGGGCGCCGTCCTTTGCCCATCTGCAGGCGATGGATTTTCTGTCGCGGGGGCACATGATCGCCGATGTCGCTGCGATCATCGGGTCGCTCGATATCGTGTTCGGCGAGATCGATCGCTAGCATTTTGCAGCCAAGTGGAATCACTTGGCGTCGCAGAAATGCGGCTAAACAAATCGTTAGAGCGGGAAGCCTAGGTCAACTTGAACGCATCCCGCTCTAACGGCGCGCAGAGTGTTTCAGATTTCGAGCAAGGCGTAGGGACGGCCGGTCGGCTTCGCCACGTGCATGGCGACGTTATATACCGGGGCACCACCGGGTGTGCGGCCTTCGTAGACGCCGCGATGCGCGTGGCCATGCACCACGGCGGTGACCTTGAACCGATCGATCGTCTCCGCCAGGCGCGACGAGCCCAGGAACGGAAAAATCTCCAACGGCTCGCCAGCGACCGTCTCGATGACCGGAGCGTAGTGCAGGACGACGAGCGTGCGTTCGGTGCGAACCTGCCGCATTGCGTTTTCGAGCCGCATCGACTCGCTGACGCTTTCAGCAACCATCGCCTTGATCGCCGGCTCACCGAAAGAGCCGAGCATGCGTGACCCAAAACCGCCAATGAAACCCTTCACGCCGACAAAGCCGACCTCCTTGATTTCCGTCGTCTGGCCGTCAAGAAGATGGACGCCTGCCTGCCGAAGGATGTGGGCGACGTCTTCGACCGCGCCGGATTCATAGTCATGGCTGCCGAGCCCGGCGACGACCG
>NZ_RZTI01000072.1:0-30704 GCF_003997275.1 Mesorhizobium sp. M6A.T.Ce.TU.002.03.1.1 | reverse complement strand
GCGCTGGACGCTGGCCAAGACGCAGGAAGGCGAGGCGCGCTCGGCGCTGGCGATCGCCACGGCGCTGGTCGGCGACCGCGCCGCCGCCCAGATGGCTGCCGCCAGGGAGCAAGGGATCGGCGCGCACCGGTTGCCGGACCTGCGCGATGCGGAAGCCGCGGCCGCTGCCGCCTTCCAGCGCCTGTCGATCGCCAAGACGCAGATCGAGGAGGAAGCGGGCCGCATCCGCGCCCGCCAAGTGGAACTCGACCGCCGCCTCCAGCAGCTCGACGGCGACATCACCCGCGAGGAGCGGATGGTCCGCGACAATGCGGATATCCTCGAACGCCTCGCCACCGAAGAAGCTACGCTCAATGCCGAGAACGCCGGCGCTGCCGAGCGCGAGACCAGCACCCGCGCTGCGGTCGAACAGGCGGCGTCGACGCTTGCCGCGAGCGAAGCCAAACTCGCCGGGCTGACGGCCGAACGGGCGGAGGCCGCCGCCTCCCGCAACCAGATCGAGCGAACGCTGCGCGATACCGCTGAGCGCCGCGACCGTTTCGCCCGCCAGCTCGCCGATGTCGACCGGGAATTGTCCGACATCGCCTCCAGGGTCGCCGGCCTGCCGGATCCCGCCGAAAAGCAGCTTCTGGTCGAACAGGCGCTGGCGCTGCTGGAGGAGACCGAAGCCGCGGCGATTGCCGCCGAACAGGCTGTCGCCGAGGCGCGTACGGCGGAAAGCGCCGCCCGCCCGCCGGTTCAGGATGCAAAGGCCGAGCTGGCGCGGATCGAAACCGAGGCCCGCACGCTGACCAAGATCCTGAATGCCGCCAGCGGCGACCTCTTCCCCTCCGTCCTGGAGCAGATCAGCGTCGAACGCGGCTACGAGACGGCGCTGGGAGCGGCCCTTGGCGAGGATCTCGACGTGCCGCTCGATCGCAGCGCGCCGGTGCATTGGGGCCAAAGCGAGATCCAGCCCGGCGACGCCGCTGTGCCCGAAGGCATCAAGAGCCTTGCCAGTGTGGTGCGCGCGCCGGCGCAACTGGCTCGCCGATTGGCGCAGATCGGCATCGTCGAGGCCGGCGACGGAAAGCGGCTACAGGCGCTGCTCGCCCCCGGGCAGCGGCTGGTAAGCCGCGAAGGAGCGCTCTGGCGTTGGGATGGGTTCACCGCCAGCGCCGACGCGCCGACCGCTGCCGCGCAGCGGCTGGCGCAGAAAAACCGGCTGGCTGAGCTCGACGCTGAGGCGGTCCACGCAACGCGCATCCTGCGCCAAGCCGAAGAGGCTCTTGCCTATGCCGAGCAGGCGCTTGCCCAGGCGAGTGAGGCCGAGCGCTACGCCCGTCAAGCCGGGCGTGATGCCCAGCATGGGCTGGACGCCGCCCGCAACGCGCTGGCCGAGGCCGAGAAGGCCGGCGGCGAGCTGTCGAGCCGACGCGCAGCACTTGACGAGGCGCGCGCGCGCATCGTCGACAGCCATGAGGAGACGGCGGCGGCTTTCGTCGAGGCGGAGATGCTGCTGCAAAGCGCCCCCGATCTCGGTGATCTCCAGTTGCAGCTCGAACAGTCGGCCGCCAACGTTGCTCGCGACCGCGCCACCCTTGCCGATGCACGCGCCGTCCATGAAGGCTTGAGGCGGGAAGCCGAAGCGCGAACGCGCCGCCTCGACGCCATCGGCGCGGAACGCCGCAACTGGCTGGCGCGCGCTGAAAACGCCTCGACGCAGATTGCGGCACTCGGCGAACGCAAGGCCGAGGCCGAGGCCGAGCGCGAAAGGCTGGCCGACGCACCCGATGAGATTGACGCCAAGCGGCGCGCTTTGCTGTCGCAGCTTGCCGAAGCCGAAAGCCTGCGCCAGGCAGCAGGCGATCGTTTGCAGGAGGCGGAGAACCGGCAGTCCGAACTGGACAAGGCCGCGACATCAGCAATCCAGTCGTTGGCCGAGGCGCGCGAAACGCGCGTCCGCGCCGAAGAGCGGTTGACCGCAGCCGACGAAAGACGGCTCGAGGTCGAGGCCCGCATCCAGGAGACGCTGAACACGCCGCCGCATCTGGTCATCCGCCACACCGGCCTGGAGGCCGACAGCCCGATGCCGGAGATGACCGAGATCGAGCGCCAGCTCGACCGGCTGAAGATCGAGCGCGAACGGCTGGGCGCCGTCAATCTGCGCGCCGAGGAAGAACAGAAGGAACTGTCCGACCGGCTGGAGACCATCGTTTCCGAACGCGAGGACATCATCGAGGCCATTCGCAAGCTGCGGCAGGCGATCCAGAGCCTGAATCGCGAAGGCCGCGAACGGCTGCTGGCTGCCTTCGACGTGGTCAATGGCCATTTCCAGCGGCTGTTTTCGCATCTGTTCGGCGGCGGCACGGCGGAACTGCAACTGATCGAGTCCGACGATCCGCTCGAGGCTGGTCTCGAAATCCTTGCGCGGCCGCCCGGCAAGAAGCCGCAGACGATGACGCTGCTTTCCGGCGGCGAGCAGGCGTTGACGGCGATGTCGCTGATCTTCGCCGTGTTCCTGACCAATCCCGCGCCGATCTGCGTGCTCGACGAGGTCGACGCGCCGCTAGACGATCACAATGTCGAGCGTTTCTGCAATCTGATGGATGAAATGGCAGCCACCACCGAGACGCGCTTCGTCATCATCACGCACAACCCGATCACCATGGCCCGCATGAACCGGCTGTTCGGGGTGACCATGGCCGAGCAGGGCGTGAGCCAGCTCGTGTCGGTCGACCTGCAGGCTGCAGAGGCCCTGCGCGAGGCGAGCTGACGCGTCGACTAGACCGCTTGTCGGTAGCGCTTATAGGGACTCTCGGTTGTAGCACGAACTGAAACGGTCGGTTCCGTTCATTCGGATGTAGCATTTTGATGTTGTGCATGATCCTTTCCGAAATCGATCTCGATTTTGCGATCATGTGCCGGCATATGCGTGGAGAACCTTGTTGCCTATACTTGTCACTGGAGCCGCGGGATTCATTGGCAGCCATGTTTGCCACTACCTCCTGAACAGGGGGGAAGCAGTCGTCGGCGTCGACAACATGAACGACTACTACGACCTGGCGCTGAAAAAAGGACGGCTCGCCCGCCTTCAGCCTGACAAGAATTTTTCATTTCATCAGATCGAGATCGCCGAACAGGGCGCGCTCGCTACCGCTTTGGCCGGGCAAGGCATAACCAGGATTGTCCATCTCGCTGCTCAGGCGGGTGTGCGCCATTCGCTCGACAATCCGCGCCTCTATGTCCGTTCCAATGTCGTCGGCCATCTCGAAGTGCTTGAATTCTGTCGCGCGCAGCCCGCATTCGAGCATCTGGTCTATGCCTCGTCGAGCTCGGTCTATGGGGGCAACCGCAAGGTGCCGTTCAGCGAGACCGATCAGGTCGATAGGCCCGTCTCGCTCTATGCCGCCACCAAGAAGTCAGATGAATTGATGAGCCATACCTACGCCCATCTCTTCGGGGTGCCGCAGACCGGCTTGCGGTTTTTCACCGTCTACGGTCCCTGGGGCCGGCCCGATATGGCCTATTGGATATTCACCAAGGCGATGCTCGAGGGCAAGCCGATCCGGGTGTTCAACAATGGCGAGATGTGGCGGGATTTCACTTATGTGGACGATGTGGTGAGGGCGGTCGTTGCCGTGCTCGACCAGCCGCCCGTGGCCGAGGTTCCGCCGAGCAGGGTTTACAATGTCGGCAACAACCGGCCGGTGCGGCTGGGCGATTTCATCGACACTCTGGAAAAACTGCTCGGTGTGAAGGCGATCCGCCACAGCGAGCCGATGCAAAGCAGCGACGTCGAGCGGACCTATGCTGACATGACCGCCATGGAGCGCGATTTCGGCTTTAAGCCGAGCGTTTCAATCGAAGACGGGCTGAAGAAATTTGTCGACTGGTACCGGTCGGAATGGACTGCGGGATCAACGACAAGATGATGGCGGCCTGAGTATCGTCATCGCCGCGTTCTCCGCGCGTCAGCATATACCGAAGAACTTGCCGGTGATACGCGCCACGTCCCACCGAGGCTCCGTCGTCTGCATTGTGACGTGGCCGGTTTGTTGCCTTGAGCCTCGCGCCATAACCAGCCCAGCTCGATCATCGCCTCAGCCCGGCCATGAAGGTCTTTACTCGGGCGGGATCGACCTGGTTCCACCAGACGCCGTCATGCTTCAGCGCGCTGGCGATGATGACGCCATCGACGATGCCAAGAATATCGTTTGCATTGTCGGGCGTCACGCCGCTGCCAACCAGTGTGGGTAGGCCGGCAGCCTCTTTGATCATGCGGATGTAGCTCAGATCGGCGGCGTGCCCAGTGCGCTGACCGGTCGCTATGATGGCATCGGCATCGAAGAAGACCAGATCCTTGACCAGTTCCTCCACCGGGCGGTCGGCAACGATCGCGTGCGCGCCATGCTTGACATGAGCATCGGCGAAAATGCGGATGCCGTTGGCGCGCAGCTTGGCGCGGTAGCGTGCTGCGCGACCCGATTCCCCCTCGACAAAACCCTCGTTGGCGACATAGGCATTCGCCCATTGATTGACGCGGATGAAGCCCGCGCCAGCGGCACTGGCGATGGCAAGGGCCGGGATCGCGGCGTTAGCGAGCACATTGATGCCGACCGGCGTGCCGAGTTCGCGGCGAATACGGTCGGAGATAACAGCCATATAGGCCGCTGTCTCCGGCCCAATATCGTCAGGTTTGGCAAAGGGGATGTCGCCATGATTCTCGACGATCACCCCGTCACATCCGCCATCGAGATAGGATCGCGCATCATCGAGGCCCCGCTGATAGATCGCCTCGACCGCCTCGCCGTCATAGCGCGGCGCGCCAGGAAGCGGCGCAAGGTGAACGACGCCGATCACCACCTTGGTGCGGCCGAAAAGTTCTACGAGCGCGTCGCCGCCTGATTGGCCGAGTTGGGTCATGAGAGCTCCGTTTGATCGATGAGCGCCGCCATTTCAGACGCGGAAGGACAGGATATCAGTGTGCCCGGGCGAGTCACTGCAATTGCCGCCGCCGCGAGCGCGAGCTTCAGCGCTGAGATAACCGACATTCCCTTGGCAAGCCCGCCGGCCAGACAGCCGCAGAACACATCGCCGGCACCGCTGGTGTCGAGCGCTTCGACGCGCGGCGCCGGCAAACGATGCGGTCCTGCCTGGTCCGGGCCAAGCACGAGACAACCTTCAGCGCCAAGCGTGACCACAACTGTCCCGGCGCCTTTGGCCGCGAGCGCGTCGGCCGCGGCAGCCATATCAACCTGGCCGGTCAGTGCTTTCGCCTCGGATTGATTCACCACCAACACCTGTGCCAGACCGAAGTCAGGCAGAGCAGCCGCATCGATAGGGCTGGCGTTCAGAACGGTGCGCGCGCCGTTTTCCTGTGCTGCCCGCAGGCAGGCATTTATCGCGTCGCCCCGCAGGTTTCCTTGGCAGACAAGGATGTCGCCAAATGCGATCCGGCGGGCAAGTGCGGTTTGCGCGATCGGATCGAACGCTTGGCTGCAGGCGACGCCGCTGACGATGAAATTCTCGCCGCCAACCTCAATGACGATAGTGGAGCGGTCGCTCGGCAAGTCGAATTCGATCGCCTGGAAATCGGATAGCTCCCTGTCGAGACAGCCCCGGATCCATGCCCCCGCGACGTCCTTGCCAAGCGCCGTCCAAAGCGTCACCTCCGCGCCCGTACGCGCGGCCGCAACCGCCTGGTTTGCGCCCTTGCCGCCGAGGCCGTCGGCGTAGCTGTTGGCGTTTAAAGTCTCGCCGGCGGAAGGGAAGCGGCCGAGCCGAAACGTCGTGTCGACACAGGCATTGCCCACGACGTGGACGTGCATCACTCAGCTCTCACCGGTCGCCCAGCTCAGCATCTGTTCGAATAGGGTTTTGTAGCCTTTCCAGGCGATAAACTCCGGTGGCAGCCAATGCGGCCCGACATCGGATGTCCAGGCCACAGTGCGGCCCTTGCCATAGTGGCAGGTAACGAGCAGCGGCCGCGAACCATAGTCCGACGACACGGTCGCCAGAACTTCCGCCCCGTCCTTCAGCGTCACCTCGTTGAAGCCGAGCAGGATTGGCCAATCCGAACCGAGACCCTTCAGGATGGGATGGCTGGACGAGCTATTTATTACAGGCGCAAAACCTTCCGGCACCTCGACGCGGTCGTCGAACGCGAGGCAGTTCACCGGCAGGACCTCCTCGACCGGCGTCTTGCGGTAACGCGCGCCGCCATTGATGCCTTGGAAGCTATAGTAGCCGCCGAACATCAAAAGCCCGCCGCCATCGCGCACGTAGTCGCGCAGCAGGCGCAAGCGGTTCGGCGTCGGCTTCGAGTGGACCCAGGTGTCGGGATGCAGAAGCAGCGTATTGGCGCCGATGTCGGAGAGCACCACCGCGTCATAGGCCGAAAGCGCCTCCATCGTTTGCGGAAAGCTGCGCTGTGCCTCATGCGCCGGCATGAAGGTCACGTCGAAGTCGGTCGCCTTCAGGGCCGTCAGCAATTCGTCCGCGCCGGTGTGATAGGTGACCGTCGGAAACTGGTCGAAACCCTTGATATGGGTCGCGGTCGACACCCAGGATTCACCGGCAAGCAGGATCTTTTTCTTGGACATTTGAACTCCGTCGTAAGTGTAAGCCGTAAGTCTGCGCTTAATTCTGCCGCGAGAACACGGCCTTCGGATTGGCGATCAGCATGCGGTCGATGGCTGGCTGCTCGACGCCATGCCGTTTCAGGCGCGGTATGAAATGCTTCAGGATATAGCCGTAGCCGAAACCGCCGAAGCGGGTCAGCATGATCTTGAGGAACACATCCTGCGACAGTAGCAGGCGGTCGCCGAAGCCGGCCTCGATAAGTGCCGCAATTGCCCGCGCGTTCTCTTCGTCTGAGGGCGATTGCGCGTCCTGATCGGCATAATAATAGTCCATGCCGATCATATCGTACTCAAGGAACGCGCCGCGCCGGGCGAGGCTTGTCTGGTAGTCGAGATCGTTGTGGCTCGGATTCATATGGCACAGCACGGTGTGGCGGAGATCGGCGCCCTCGGCCTCGACGACATCGAGGACCTCGTGCGCTAGCCGCTCCCAGCCAGGCAGATGGATCGACAGCGGCACGCCAGTGATGCGCGAGGCTCTTGCGGAAGCTCTCAGCGACTTTCGCTCTTCGGCGGTAAAATCCTTGCTGACGCCGACCTCGCCGATCAGGCCGGCCCGGATCGGCGGCTGCGTCTCGCCGCCGCCGACGTCGTCGACGATGAACTCGGTCACTGCGTCGACGTCCATGGCCTTCAGCCATTCGGGATGGGTGTGCTCGAGATAGAAGCCGGTGCCCATGACGATCTTCAGTCCGGACATGCGGCTGATGCGGGCGAGCTTTTCCGGCTCGCGGCCGATGCCGATATTGGTCGCGTCGACGACGGTGTGCCCGCCGAGCGCACGATAGCGCTGCAGCTCCGATAGCGCGAGATCACTGTCGTCGAGCGAAACATTGTCGCGGTTGACGTAAGGGTTCATGCGCAATTCGCCGATGATCTCGATGTTAACCGGCTGCTCGGCGAGCGCCAGGACGTCGGGACGACAGGGACATTTCCAGGTGCGCGCGCCGTCGAGCAATATGTGCTCGTGCATCAGCGTAATGCCCATTTCTTCGACCGGAACGGGGCCGAGCACGGTCATCACATGGCCGGTTTCGACCCCGATCGCCAGCCGCTGCCTGGGAGCCTCGTCATCGAAGAGATCAGTCATAGGCTCAGCGGCTCCGCACGCCGCCGCGGAACAGGCGGAAGTTCAGCCAGATGGCGATCAGGATGATCGTTCCGGTCACGATCGGCGTCAGGAAGGGCGACAGATGCGCCAGGATCAGGCCGTTGCCGATGACGGCCACGGTAAGCGCGCCGAGCACCGTGCCGACGATCGTTCCGCGGCCGCCGAACAGGCTGGTGCCGCCAAGCACGACGGCAGCGATCACTTCGAGCTCAAAGCCTTGCCCGGCATTCGAGGACCCGGATCCGAGCCGGGCAGCAATGATGATCCCCGCGAGTGCTGCCGCGGAGGCGGAAATCACGTAAACGAAAAGCGTCGTCAGCCGCGTGTTCACGCCGGCGCGCCTAACCGCTTCGGCGTTGGCGCCGATGCCGGTCACGTAGCGGCCGAACGGCGTCTCGTTGAAGGCGATATAGGCGATCGCGAGGATCGCCAGCGCGATCAGCGCTGGCGCCGGCACGCCAAGGAGCCAGGCGCGGCCCAGGACCGTGAAAGGGCTTCCGGGCTCGATAGGGATGGAGTAGCCGCCGGTGATCAGCAGCGCCACGCCACGGATCACCGAAAGCCCGGCAAGCGTGACGATGAAGGCCGGGATGCCCTCATAAGCGACGAAATAGCCTTGTATCGCGCCAAGCAAGGCGCCCAGCGCAAGCATGGCGAGGATGACCGCCGGCCATGGCAAGCCCAGCTGCAGCAGTGTTGCCGACAGCGTTGCCACCAGTGCCAGCACGGAGCCGACCGAAAGGTCGATGCCACCAGTGGTGATGACGAAGGTCATCGCCGCGGCGACGATCAGCAGCGGTGCCGATTGACGCAGGATGTTCAGCAGATTGGGCGATGTCAAAAAGGCGTCCGTCGCCACCGAGAAGATGACGCAGACGACCAGGAAGAACAGCGCAATCGACACGACACTGCCATTGGCGAGCACCGCATCTCGCCATGTGCCTTCGCGGACCCTTCGAGACTGAGCGGAGTGGGTCGAAGTCACGTCGCTCATGCTGATGCTCCATCGCGATGGGCGTTGGTGGCCGAACGAGCGTTGAACTTGCGGCCCACGATCAGGTTGACGACATCCTCGATATTGGTTTCGCCGATCAGCCGCTCGGCGACGTTGCGTCCTTCGTACATGACCTGAATGCGGTCGCATACGAGGAACAGATCCTGGAGGCGGTGGGTGATCAGAATGACGCTGACGCCGCGGGCGCTCACGGTGCGGATCAGGTCCAGCACAGCTTCGACCTCGGCGACGGCAAGCGCTGCCGTCGGCTCATCCATAATCAGCACGGACGGTTCGAACGAGGCGGCGCGACCGATCGCGATCGACTGTCGCTGTCCGCCGGACAGGTTTTCGACCTTGAGCCGCGTGTCGGCGATAACGATGCCGAGTCGGTCGAGCATCTGGCGCGTTTGCTCGTGCATGCGCTTCTTGTCGAGAAAGGAAATGCCGGCGATGCGGCGGCGCGGCTCGCGGCCGAGAAAGAGATTGCCGGCGACATCGACCGTGTCGCAGAGCGACAGATCCTGATAGACCATCTCGACGCGCGCTGCACGCGAGTCCGCCGGCGAGTTGAAGGTCACCGGCATGCCATCGATCTCGATCGTGCCGGCATCGGGAACCACCGCCCCCGACAGCACCTTGCTCAACGTTGACTTCCCCGCGCCATTGTCGCCGACCAGCCCCAGGACTTCGCCCGGCCTCAGCACCAGCGACACGTCATCGAGCGTCTGGATGGCGTTGTAGCGCTTTGAGATACCGCTCATCCGCACCCGATAGGTCTCGCCACTGCTCATCTTGGATCCACCGGATTTGCAAAGCGTCCGCGGCGTAGCCTCAAGCGGCGCCGCGGACCGGTCATCGATGCAGTTTACTGGAACATCGCGCGGTATTGCTCGACATTGTCCTTGGTCACGATCGTCACCGGAATATTGATGATCGGCTCGACCGTTTCGCCCTTCTTGAGCTTGGTCAATGCTTCGACAGCGGCCTTGCCTTCACCGGCTGGATCCTGCTGGACGACCGCCGCCACCCAACCATCGTCAATGCCCTGAATGACCTGCTTGGTCAGGTCCCAGCCGAACACCTTGACGTCGCCGGTGCGGCCTTGGCTGGTTACGGCCGAAACAGCGCCGAGCAACGCCGGCTCGCCGGTCGCATATAACGTCGTCATGTCCGGATTGGCGGTCATCAAATTCTCCGAAGCGCTCATCGCGGTCTCCTGAACGTTCTGGCCGTCGACCGTGTCGAGGAACGTGATCGCCAAGCCGCTGTCAGTGACCGCCTTCTTGAAACCGTCGAGCCGCTGGTTCTGGATGAACGAATTGAGCGCGCCGACAATACCGATCTTGGCAGTGCCGCCCATCTCGGACTTCACATAGTCAGCGTAGAATTTGCCGATATCCTCGCCGGCCTTGGCGTTGTCGACACCGATGAACGCAACGTTGTCACCGTCGGGGATCTGCGCATCGATGGCGATCACGGGAATACCGGCCGCCTTCGCGGCGGTGATTGCAGGCTTGACGCCGTTTACGTCGATGGCGACCAAAATGATGCCGTCGACTTTCTGTGTGATGTAGTTCTCGATCGCGTCATTTTGCGCGCTCGGCACGTTGTTGGCATTGAAGATGACCAGCTTGGCGCCGGCGGCGTCGGCCGCTTTCTGCGCGCCCTCGTTGATCTGGTTGAAGAAGAGGGCCTGCTGGTTGATGTTGACGAGAGCGAACGTATCGGCGAACGCCGATCCCATTGCCGTCGAGCAAATGGCGATGACGGCGGCGCAACGGACGAGAAGTTTGAACGGACGCATTTACGGTTCCCCTTGCTTGCGGGCCAAACCTGTTCGGCTGGTCCCATTGGTGCTACAGGCACGAGACAAACATTCAAGAGACTTGAATGTTTGTCAACTCCTTTGAACTCGTGCGCAGGTCAGAAGGTCGCCGGCGTGTTGACCCAGAAAATGCTGGCTCTCTCCTTGCCGATGTTGCGGTAATGGTGCGGCAACTCCGACCTGAACACGAATGCATCGCCAGTGGCGAGATCATGGCTCTTGCCATCGACGATCAGCTTGATCCGGCCGGCGAGCACATAGCCGACTTCCTCGCCGACATGCTGGATGGGACCTTCGCTCTCGCCGTCTGCCTCGATATGATGGATATTGCACTGCAGCAGGTGACCGGGCGAATACGGAATAATGCGTTCGAGCGAGATACCCTCGCCGCGCCTTAGCGCGTCGAGCGAGATCAATGGCCGCGCGCCTGCGCGAAACACGATCGCCTCGTCGTCGTCGACCTGTTCGAACATCCAGCCGATATTGGTCTCGAGAACTTCGACCAGGCGGTGAAGCATAGGCAGGGATGGCGAAGCCTTGCCGTTCTCGATCTTGGACAAAAGGCTTTCAGAGCAGTTGGCAGCTGTCGCCAGCGTCTTCAGCGTCATGCCACGTGTCTGGCGGGCGAGGCGCAACCGCGTTCCAAGCCGCGCAGCATTTACGGTGGCGTCCATTTCGGACTCTGGCCGTCGCCGATCGATTTTGTTCATCCGTTCGCCAACCATTCAACAGTCATTGGACAACTGTCGCGCGAGCAAAAGACAGCGGCGACCGATTTGCAAGTGGTGATCTGTCAATTTCGACGCTGCAGTGCCGCGACCAGGTTTTGATAACACGGATAAAGCAACTCAGCGTCAAAAACACTCGCCAACGGGCGAACGGACGGTGATGCGCGAGGCGCCACAGCGATATCGGCCGTGCCTCGACAAACCAGCGCTGACTGGAACAAAAAGCTTTCCTGCGTTGTTCTCCAACCGTCCTGACGTTCGATGAGGCTGGTTCATACGCCGGCCAAGGACAATCCTCGCGGCAGGCACGCGAAGAAGGGATGGCGAGGCAAATGGATCCCGACGATCTCAACACAAAACGGATCGTCACCGTGTTCGGCGGAACAGGCTTTCTCGGGCGAAGGATCGTGAAGCGGCTCCTGGAAAGGGGTTTTACGGTCCGCGCCGCATCCCGCCAGCCGGCTCGCGTAAGCCAAGTTTTTTCCTCGACTGCAATGATGCCCGAAGCCGTCGAGGCGGATGTATTGGATGCGTCCTCGATCGGCTCGGCCATTGCCGGATCACAGGCCATTGTGAATGCTGTCAGTCTTTATGTCGAACAGGGCGCCCAGACGTTTGAACGGGTGCATGTGGAAGCCGCCGCTGATCTCGCCGCCGCGTCGCGCGATGGCGAGGTCGACCAGTTCGTCCAGATTTCGGGGATTGGCTCCGATCCTCAATCGGATTCGAATTATATTCGGGCACGTGGGCAGGGAGAAATTGCCGTGGCGAGCGCATTTCCCGGCGCTTTCATTGTGCGTCCCGCCGTCATGACCGGACCTGACGACGTTTTCCTCACGACGATTGTGAGGCTGATACGCCTCCTGCCGGTCTATCCGCTGTTCGGCGACGGCGGCACACGGCTTCAGCCGGTCTATGTGGCAGACGTCGCGGAAGCAGTGAGCCGGCTGATCGACGGGCGAAACCACAAGGGTTCATTCATATTCGAATTCGGTGGCCCGCGCATCTACACCTATACGGAGCTGCTGCGGGAGGTCGCCCGGCAACTCGACACCCACATCAGGCTGATGCCGGTCCCCTTTGCGGCGTGGGACGCCTTGGCTGGCCTCGCGGAACTCCTTCCGGCCGCGCCCATAACGCGCAACCAGGTCGATCTTATGCGGCACGACAATGTGGCAGCAATTGGCGCGCCGGGCCTGAAGGAACTCGACATCGAGCCGCGGGACATCGACGAGGTGATCCGCTTGATCGAACGGCGCGCGTGATGCCGGCGCGCGCTCGTCTCCTGCTCTACGACCCTGACGGGAACCTATCGCGATGCGGCGGGTTGGTCGAGCTTGAGCCAATGAAGAAGGAAAAGAGCTATGGCCAGATGCGACCAGTGCGGGAATGACTATGACAAGGCTTTCGAAGTGAAGCTAGCGGAGGAAACCTATACGTTCGACAGCTTCGAATGCGCGATCCAGAAACTCGCTCCGATGTGCCCGCATTGCGGATGCCGGATCATCGGACATGGCGTCGAACAAGATGACATCATCTACTGTTGCGCCCATTGCGCCGCGGAGGAAGGTGCGAGCGCGCTGACCGATCGCGCACCATGATGCAACGCAACCGGGATCATGGCCCCCAAGAGCCAGGACTCGGCACGGGCTTATCGGCAAGCATGGAAGTTCAGCATTCAGAAGCGTGCTAGCAAAGCCGTGATCAGCGAAAGCAACTAAAGGGCGGATTGGCCGTTCTGATCAGCCGTATTAGCGGCGGGGCATCCGAAGACATGACTACGCCGCAAATTCTGTCGTTCGCCGTTACCTTCGTGATGATGGCAGCGTTCGTTTGGGGTCGATATCGATATGATCTGGTCGCAGCCGCGGCACTGTTGCTTGCACTCGCGGTTGGCATTGTGCCTTTTGACGAAGCCTTCAGCGGGTTCAGCGACGATATCGTGATCATTGTCGGCAGTGCCCTGTTGGTGAGCGCGGGCATAGCACGCTCGGGCATCATGGAAGTCGCCATCAAGCGCTTTGCTCCGAATTTATCGGGCGTTCGGTCGCAACTGGCGCTGTTGGTGATCGTGGTCACGATCCTGTCTGCCTTTGTTAAGAATATCGGTGCGCTCGCTATCATGATTCCGATCGCATTCCAGTTCGCGCGCCGGTCGAGTATTTCACCCTCGATATTCCTGATGCCTATGGCGTTCGGGTCACTGCTCGGCGGACTCATGACGCAGGTGGGGACATCTCCCAATATCGTTGTGTCCCGTGTGCGGGAGGAACTGACCGGAACCGCCTTCACGATGTTCGACTTCACACCTGTTGGAGCTGCCCTGGCCGCCGCCGGAACGATCTTCCTGCTGTTTTTCTATTGGCTGTTACCGGTGCGCGAAAAGCTCGGCGGGTCGCTGAATGAAGCCATCGACATCAAGAATTACCTGACAGAGGCTCGAATTGTCAGCGATTCCACGGTGCTCGGGAAAACCGTCGCAGACCTCATGAAGCTTTCCGGCGGCGATGCTATCGTGACGTCGATTCTGCGCAATCGGACTATGCGGATGACGCCGCTGCCCGATGCTGTCCTCAAGGTGAACGACATTCTGCTGCTCGAAGGCGACCCAGAGGCGCTGGATCGCCTTGTCTCCCAGGGCAAGCTCAGCGTCACGGGCAATAGGGTCGGCGGTGGCGACACCACCAGCGAGATGGTAGCCATCGAAGCCGTAATCGGTGAAAGCTCCTCCTTGATCGGCTGGACAGCCCAGCGCCTTGCCCTTTACGACCGGTTCAACGTCAACCTCCTGGCCGTCAGCCGTCGCGGCGAGCGCCTCGACCGCAGGCTGGCCGAAATCGAGCTAAGGCTCGGCGACGTCGTCGTGCTGCAGGGCAATGCAGCGACGATACCCGAGATACTGCGTGAACTCGGCTGCCTGCCGCTGGCAGAAAGGGCTATCCTGCTTGGTAGTGTCCGCAAGGGGATCGTGCCGGTAATGATCCTTGCTCTCGCCATTGTGGCGACAGCGTTTGGGCTGCTCCCGGTCTCCGTCGCTTTCTTTGCCGCCGCGGTCGGGATGGTGCTTTTCAAGGTCATCCCGGTCCGGGAGGTCTACCAATCGCTGGATGGCCCAATCCTCCTCATGCTCGCCGTTCTCATTCCTGTGAGCGATTCGCTACGCAGCACAGGGGGGACGGGAGTAATTGCCGGCGAGCTTGCCAAATTGGGAACCATTCTTCCGGCGCCCGGCGCATTGATGCTCATCCTTGTCGCCGCCATGGCCGTTACGCCATTCCTCAACAATGCCGCCACCGTTCTTGTCATGGCGCCCATCGCCGCCGCATTTGCCGGCGATCTCGGCTACAGGCCGGAAGCATTTCTAATGGCAGTCGCCATTGGCGCCGGCTGCGATTTTCTCACCCCGATAGGCCACCAGTGCAACACGCTCGTCATGGGGCCGGGCGGCTACCGTTTCAGCGATTATCCACGCCTGGGGCTGCCGCTATCGTTCCTCGTCGTCATTGTTGCTGTGCCGATGCTAATGATCGTATGGCCAATGAACTGATATGCGATACAGGGACCTTTCGCCGGCCGACGAAAACAACCCTCGCTGCCGAATCGAGAAGGCTGGCACATCAGCATAGCGAACATGGACCTCGCGCGCCGGCGACGGATTGTTAACCACACCGGAAGCACAACACTATCGGAGGTGATGCGTCAGCCAATCAAATGGCGTGATGATAGAGGGTAGTCACCCGAGCGCAAGCGGTTACAATTAGCGATCAGATCAGTTATCAACCGAACGCAGGCGCTAGTGACCAATCGATTGAAAAAATTTCTGGCCCTGACGGCCGCACAACGCAGGACGGTGATCGCTGCAATGTTGCTGTTACCATTCACTGCAATGGTTTTGCAGATGTTTGGTTTCCGACGTGCAAGAATTATACTGATCTGGATTTGCGATCTTCGAAGCGTGAGGGGGGGTGCAACCCTATCACTCACGCCTCGTAAATCACCGCCGCCTCCAAACGTTCCGGTTGCGGTTTGCAACCCCGACCGGCTTCACTCAATGGATGGGGAGACCGATTTTTATGGACAGGCACAAGAGACCGCTCGTCTGGTATCCATTGCCGCGTATCGTGGTTCATACTCCGGCAACTGCCTGAAGCGTTCCATGACGCTTTGGTTTTTGCTGCGCCGGCAAGGCATCGAAGGAGAACTGCGCATCGGCACGCGGAAGGCTGGTGGCAAATTTGAAGCCCATGCTTGGGTCGAATACCGGGGCAAGGTTCTTAACGACACGGTCGATATTGGCGAGCGCTTTGCCGCATTCAAGCGCAATTTTGGTTGATGCCATGGGGATGATATGAGCGGCATCGCCGGGATAATCCATTTTGACGGTAAGCCGGTGGAACCCGGGTTAGTGGAAAAAATGACCACGGCCATGGCGCACCGGGGCCCGGATGGCATCCACCATTGGGTGAAGGGCTCCATCGGGCTCGGCCAATGCATGCTTCGCACCACGCCAGAGTCGCTGGAAGAAACCCAGCCGCTGACGAATGAGGATGCAAGCCTTGTCCTGGTCATGGACGGGCGGGTGGACAACTGGGAGGAACTGCGGGGGGAACTGCTGGGGCGCGGCGCCGTACTTCGAGATCGCTCGGATGCTGAACTGGTGCTGAGAGCCTACCAGATTTGGGGGCGGGAATGTTTGCCGCATATCGACGGCGATTTCGCACTGGTAATCTGGGATGCGCGGCGACAAGAGGCCTTTTGCGCCCGCGACCGCATGGGCAACAAGCCTTTCTATTACCATTGGGACGGCAAATCACTGGCCTTCGCCTCAGAGTTGAAAGCGATCCTTGCGCTGCCTTGGGTGAAGCAGGAACCCAATGAAGGCATGTTGGCCGAAATGCTGGCGGCGGAATGGTATTCCAGGGACGAGACTCTATGGAACGGTATCCTGCGCTTGATCGCAGCACATCAAATGGTAGCCGGGAACCAGGGGCCGCGACTCGAACAATACTGGGAACCGAATCTTTGGGCGATGTTGCCGTTTCGCAAGGACGAAGAATACATTGAGCATTATCGCGAATTACTGTTCGAGTGCGTCAGGCGTTCATCCCGGTCGCATCGGCCGGTCGCCATTGAGGTGAGCGGCGGGCTCGACTCCTCGGCGGTGTTTTGTGTGGCGGAACACCTGCGCCGCTCGAACAGACTGCTCACGCACGGCATAAATGGCTACACGCTTGGCTTCACGGAGGAGGAAGGCGATGCCAGCGAACTCCCCTACGCACGGGCCGTGGGCGGGTATTTAGGGCTCCGGATTCATGAGACTCCCCCTTCCAGGATGCCTCTTTCATGGTTTGCGGAACGCGCCCGGTCCGGCCGGCAGTTTCCGGGGTTTCCGAACCTGTCAATGCAGGCTGGCCTATGGCAGCAAACCGTTGCGCACGGGAGCCGCGTGACGCTAGGCGGTCACGGAGGAGATCAATGGCTGGAAGGTTCCCGGGCGTATTACGCAGAGGCACTGGCGCAAGTGCATTTGCGTACGCTCTATGACTGCCTCAAAACCGACGCGACGGCATTCGGCGCGCGACAGGCGGTGAGTTGGCTCATACGGCAGGGGTTTTTCCCGCTACTGCCAATCGCTCTCCAGGAGGGTCTCCGCCGCCTGGTTCGTAGGATGCGCGGGAGCGGGACCAGCAAAGCCTGCTACTGGCTCTCGCCGCGGATGGGGGAAGTGATCCGGATGCGTCGCGAGCTTATTCCCCCATCACACCATCGGCGAGTGCGCAGCGTCGGCCAGAGGGCGCTACTTGAGGCTCTATACGATGCTTATGATGCCCAGGCGATGGAGGACCTTGATTGCGTGAGCGCCCATTGCGGGATCGAAATGCGATACCCGCTCGACGACCCCAAACTCGTTCAGTATGCGTTTTCGCTACCCGAGAGGCTGCGTCTGCGTGGAGACAGAACCAAATATATCCATATCCAGGCTTTGAAGAATCTCCTGCCGAAGCGGATTCTCGAACGGAAAAGCAAGGCAGAATTTTCAATAGTGCTCCGTGAGCATCTGGACCGGATGCAAGCCATATTGACCGAGACGATTCCCGATGAGCGTAGCACCTGGGTTGATCGGGACGGGATGGCCCGGCTATTCCGGGCTTATCGAGACAATCCGCAGGCCGGCATGCCGAAATGGATTTTGTGGGGAATTTATGGATGTCATGTAACGTATATAGGGGACTGTTAATGGGTCAATATAACGTACTGTTAATCGATGCCATGTAACGTATCGTTGAAGCCGTGTAGCGTACCGTTAGATAACTTGATCGTCACATCGGTTAAATTTTCGACGAATGCTACCCGTCAGGGTTGCGCCCGTTTTAGCTTGGTGGCAAGGTACGATCTTGTTCAAAAGCCACCGAGAACGTCCAGATAGTTCATCTGACGGTTTCCTGAGAGATTTCCCAGTCAGCGTAAGGGCCGAGTTAATGAAAAGCAATCTGAACGACCAGCAGACGCCATCCCACCTCACCGTTGAAAACAAAGCTGCTGAGGTAAACAAGGCGCCCTATTCGACTCCCACACTGCAGATCTACGGTTCCGTAAGCGCGATAACAAGAGGCGGTACCGGAAGCGGGCTAGATGGGGGCCCCGCCGGTATGAGTATGGTGTCCGACCCGCGCGCCAAAGAGAACGTCGTCCGTATTGGCACCCATTCGCTTGGAATCGGCCTCTATCTGTTCGACTACAAGCCTGAATACCGCGAGCAGTGGGGCCTTGGCAGGCAGTTTGGTGTAATGGCCGACGAGGTCGAGACGGTGATGCCGGAAGCCGTAAGCGTTCATCCTGACGGTTACAAGAGGGTGGACTACGGGATGCTGAGGATACGGCACTCCTCTATTCACTGAGCCTTGCGGGGGAATGTCGAGTTCCGCGCTGCAGGAACACTTGGGGTATGTCGGCGATTCGGTAAGGCTTGAACAGTTCAAGTCCGCTGTCGCCCAAGTCGTCAAACATGGGGATTACATCACGGATCTCGGTTGTGGCACCGGGATCCTGGGGCTGTTGTGCTTGCAGGCGGGCGCGTCCCGTGTCTACGCCATCGACTCAACCGCCATGATCGAGGTCGCGCGGGAATCCTTCGTTCGCGCGGGATGGGGTGGCCAGGCGATTTTCATGGGGGACTACTCTGCGCGGGCCAACCTGCCCGAACGGGTTGATGTGGTGATCTGCGATCAAGTCGGCTACTTCGGCTTTGATGCCGGTATCATCGAATACCTCGCGGACGCCAGGCGGCGTTTCCTGAAGCCAGGGGGGGCATTGATTCCCGCCAGGCTCACGCTTCAACTCGCCGCAGTGGAATCGGAAACCAGTTACGGCTTGGCCGACGGGTGGCGACGAGAGGGCGTACCCAGCGAATTCCATTGGGTGGGCCAATACGCCGTCAACACCAAGTATGCGGTCAATCTTCAGCGGGAAGAATTGCTTGGCGCCCCCGCTGAACTGGGCGGCATCGATTTTCGTGAAGACAATCCGGACTTTTTCTCCTGGGATGCGGAGTTGCGCATAGAGCGCGATGGCGTTGTGCACGGACTCGGCGGCTGGTTCGATTGTGAGTTGGCCGAAGGGGTGTGGTTGACGAACTCGCCGCTTGCCGATCGTCCAATCAAACGCTCTCAGGCTTTCCTGCCCATCGGTGAAGCCGTCGAGGTAAAATCCGGCGATGTGGTGAGGGCGAGGGTGATGGCGCGCCCGACGGATTCGGTTATCGCGTGGGAAGTTGAAATCGCGTCCGGAGGGCGGAAATTCAGCCATTCGACCTGGCAGGGCGAGTTGCGGACGCCGGCCGAGATCATCACACGGAATCCCGCGCATGTGCCCCGACCCAATTGCCAGGGGCAGGCAAGAATGATCGTGCTAGGACTTTGCGACGGTCAAAGGACGGTCAGGCAGGTTGAAGAAGCCGTGCTGCGCGAACACCCCGGCTTGTTCCCTTCCGTGGAAGAAACAGCGCGATTTGTCGCCCAGGTGCTGGGCAAGGACACGGAATGACGGTGGACTTTCAGGTGGCGGACGCCCGCCCTCAAATGCCACTTGACGCCACCTTGTTTCACCAGTGGGTTTTCCCAGACGGAACTTTGTGGACGGATTTCTACCGCATCGGGGGAGCCTACCTGCTGCGTTTTCCCGAACTGGCGGATTTCCAGCTGAGTCAAGATGGCGGACAGATCCAAGCATGGCCGGTGCAGGGAGTCTCCGGCGCGACCATTCAGCATCTTTATCTGAATCAGGTTTTGCCCCTGGCGCTCAGCAAACAGGGGAAGCTGGTTTTGCACGGCAGCGCGGTCGAAATCAGCGGCGAGGGCATCGCATTTATCGGCGAGTCAGGCCGAGGCAAGTCCACGCTGGCGGCAAGCTTTGCAACCGACGGGTTCCGCTTCCTGACGGATGACGGGCTGCTGGTAGAGCCTTGCGACGGTGGGTTTCAGATTATGCCGAGCCATCCTTCGATCCGGCTATGGGGAGACAGTGAGGAAGCCTTGGTCGGCAAGGATGGTGTACGGAAAGCGCCCCCGGTGCAATTCACATCGAAGGCGCGCTTTCTTGCGGGCGATGACATCGTTTTCTGCGGACAACCCCGGCGCTTGCGCCGGGTGTATTTTCTTGGCGAGGGTGTCCAGCAAGAAGCGGTGTTCGAGGGTATGACCGGGCGCGAAGCTCTGATGGAACTAATGAAGCATTCTTTCTTACTCGAGATTGAGGCACACGAACTGCTTGCCGCCCATTTCGATGAATTGTCCTCCCTGGCTGGGCAAGCAATTTTTTACCGCCTGGATTATCCCCGTCGCTTTGAAGACCTGCCGCGGGTCAGGCAGGCCATTGTGAAACACGCGTTTAAGGTGGGTGAACAGGCATGAATTTGACTGACAGAGTGGCGATTCCGGCGCAAGTGATGGCGCGACAGGTGGGCAATGAGACAGTGATCCTGGACCTCGCCAGCGGAACGTATTTTGGGCTGGACACGGTCGGAGCACGTATCTGGATACTACTGTCCGAAGGAAAAACCGTCGGCGAAATCTGCCGAACCATGCTCGACGAGTACGAGGTCGAGCCTGCGCCCTTGGAGAAAGACGTATTCAGCTTGTTGCAAACGCTCGAACGCCAGGGGCTGATCAAGATTGAAGAGGCATGAGTGTATAAATTTGTATGTCTAGCAGCAGGTGCGCGTAGCCTGATCCGAAGCACCGAGTTCAGTTGAGCCGGCCTGGGTGACGGTGAGGCTGGACTTACTCGGCGCTTGTCGTGATGCCGTCATCCAGCTTGAACACCCGATCAGCCAGTGCCAGGCTCGCCGGCCGGTGGGTTATCAAAAGCACTGTCCTCTGTCGCAGCACATCGACGCATGCCTGCAAGAACTCGCGCTCCCCTTCCGGGTCGAACATAGCGGTAGCTTCATCGAGTATTAGAATCGGCGGATCTTTCAACAGCGCCCGAGCCAACGCCAGCCGCTGCTGTTGCCCTCCGGACAGCCGCACGCCCCGATCGCCGATCGGCGTCCGGTAGCCCTGCGGCAATTGCATGATGAAATCATGCGCGCGGGCCGACCGTGCTGCTGCCTCGACCTCATCCTGTGTGGGCTCAGGCCGCCCATATGCGATGTTGTCGCGGACGGTGGCGTTGAACAGTAACACGTGCTGAGGCACAACCCCTATCTGGCTGCGCAGGCTATGCAAGGAGACCGTGGAAATATCCACGCCATCGATGAAGATGCTTCCCTTGGAAGGCTCATGCAATCGCATAAGCAAATGCGCCACAGTGCTCTTTCCTGCGCCGTTGGGACCTATGATTGCTATTGTCTCGCCCGCGGCGACGGATAGATCGAGGCACCTCAATGCAGGCTCACGCCCCGGGTAAGCGAACGTGACACCACGGAATTCGATGTCGCCGTTTATTTTTCCCATCTGCTTGCCCGCATGCCAGCTCGGCTCAGGCTCTTCGGCCAAGGCTGTTGCGAGCCGGCTCAGCGCTCCGCGCGCGCGCTGGGTCTGTCCATAGACGTCTGCGAGCCCCGCCATGGGTCGAGCCATGACTTGGGCGTAGAGGAGAAAACTCACCAATTGAGGCACAGTGAGAGCCCCATCGCCAATTTGCCCTTGGGCCAACCAAAGCATAAGAACGACCGCGGTCGCCGTCACAAGCTGAACGCCCGGCCCCAATGCGGCGTGGATAGCGCGCTCCTTGGCGCTCAGGCTGACGACGCGCTCGATTTGGCTCCGATAACGTTGCGATTCTTGCTGTTCGCGCGTGAAGGTCTTGATGGCGGGAAGCATGCCGAGGTTTTCCTCAGCAATGGCGATGGCAATGGCGTGCTCCTCCTGAAGTTGGAGCGCCAATGGCCGCATGCGCCGTCCGAAAATTTTAAGCAGTAGATAGAGCAAAGGAATCATGATTGCAGCGGACATGGCGAGAAGAGAATCAATTCGGAACATTAAAGCCAATGCCCCACTGACGGTGAAAAAGAGCGGCAGGGCAGCAAGTGCGGTGCCGCTGATGTAATCGCTCACGACGTGCACATCATGGGTGAGTAGCGCGAGCGTATCGCCGTGACGCCGCCGATGGGAGAAAGCAAGCGGTAAGGCCTGAAGGTGGTCGTAAATTCGAATTTTCAAGTCCGCCAGTATTTGTGTAGTCGTCCCACCAATCAGGTATATATTGCTGAATTTTAAAACAGCCTGAACCGCGAACAGCGCCAGTGCTCCTAGAAAAAGTACCTGAATGTCGATCGTGCTGCTGCTTGCGCGTTCTTGGAGAAACGTTTCAGCAAGCCTGCCACCAAGCCAAGGCATAACCAATAAAGCAGCGCTTTCGCATAGCATTAATACCAGACCAGCGGCCAACGCCAGGCGATAAGGTGCCGCTAAATTCAGCAGAATGTTTGTCTCGCTAATTTTCGATAATCTGTTCATAGTTCCACAAGAGATAGATCGATATGATCTGCTGGAGCAGACACCAATAGCCAGGCTGCATCATCAATCGCGGTAGATTTTCTTACGATTTTGCGGGATCATACCCGCAGATAGCAGTCACCTGTTCGGGGTGTGTAAGTACTTTAAAAACCCGGCCGTGGCCCGGCGTAAGTAGAGCCAAGGTAGCCAGGATGTGTTTGCCTGGCGATATTTTTGCCGCATATGAATTGCGGGCGGGAAGAGGAGTTCGGCCAGAAAACCGGACTTGTTCCGTACGCCTCTCGCGGCCTGGAAGTCCATCCATATTCGGTTCACCCTGGATCCGCTAAGATAGCTCGACGCGGGTTCTGTCGGTCCAGGACGGGAAAGCGCGTCAGACACGGCTTCGGGCATAGTGGTACGAAAACGGGCTCGGGTCGCCTCGATGCCGTCCAGGCAGGCCGCCCGCAGTCCTTTACGCTCGGCAAATTTCACAAACTCATTGCGTTGCGACGGCGATAGCATCGAAAACAGAACCTGAATATCGTAAAGCCAGATCAGTCGATCGCCGCCATAATATTCCACGCCATCGACATAATACAAAGCGTGTTTGTGGACCGCTCGATGCATGCAGGCGAGCACGAGCGCGTGCACTGGATCAGCTGCGAGGGCATTCGCGCTCAAGTTCGGCAGTGGCCGGGCCACGGAGCGCAATTCTTCATACGAGAACAGATTTGACAGGAGTGTGGAATTGGTGATCCGCCAATGCAAATCGAGGGTGTGTTCCTGATTGGAGGCGGGGTCTGTCCAGCTATAGCTCGTCTGGCCGCGGATGACATCCGCTCTTGTTCCCAGCTCACGAAACCCCAGGGCCTCTAACGCTTTGGCTACCCGATCACGCGTGTCCGACGGTACGAGGAGGTCCGTGTCACCTCTTGTACGCAGGAAAGACGTCGGATAGACACTGTAGGCTAAGGCCGTGCCTTTGAACAGAATTGGATGGATTCCAATAGCCGCTAGCCGCTCCAGTACTTGTTTCAGCATGTACTGGTGGCGCATCTCCCACAATGCTTGAGCAGTGGCCTGCTGACGACAAGTAGCCAGGATAACTTCCGGCCAACCCATGTCAACGCGTTCGCGATCTGCAATATAGTGATGAAGTAACGCCTGTACCCCGTGATAAGCACTTCGCTCGATGAAGCGGGCCGCGAAATTATTGTCGCCGTATTCCGGCCAAGTCGGATTTTCGCCACGTAAGGTAGCACAAAGCAGCTCTTCAATTCCCTGCATGACTAGAGCTCCGTTGCAGAGATCCAACAGCGCCCTTGAGCCCGGCGCTCTGGCAGATTGTTGTCATTCGTTCGGGCCTAGCCATCTGTTCGCTGCTGCGTTCATCGCAAGCTTTGGTCGTGACATGGTCCTGATGGGCATTGGCGACGAGGCTGTCAAGTTGGCATCGACGTAGCGTGCCGGCATTACGAAGTGGCTGCTGCACATGTGTCCGGAACGGACCTGTGAGCGATGGCTGGGGCGCCAGGATTCGAACCTGGGATTGTCGGTACCAAAAACCGATGCCTTACCACTTGGCTACGCCCCAGCAGCGGGAACATGCCCGTTGCGCGCGGCCTTATAGGACGAGCCGACGGAAAGCTCAATGCCGAGAATAGCGGTGCGCGGAACTGATCCATCGGTTCCCGCAGATAGGAGTTCGGACATTATCCCCTGCTGTCAGGCCATGGCGTCTACTCGCCCCAGACGGCCATTTCGTTGCCGGCCGGATCGACGAAATGGAACCGCCTGCCACCAGGGAACGAAAAGATCGGCTTGACGATCGTGCCGCCGGCATTTTCGACGGCGCTCAGGATTTTTTCCAGGTCCTCGGAATAAAGCACCGGAAGCGGCTTGGCGGGCGCTTCGCCGGCATCAGCCTGGAAGCCTCCATCAAGACCTTCCGAAAAGGCCGAATAGGTAGGCCCATAGTCGGTGAATGACCAGGAAAAGGCGGCGCTGTAGAAAGCCTTCAGCCTGTCCAGCGTTCCACCAGTTGCCGGCATTTCCAGATAATCGAGTTTTCCGGTCAGTCTCATGGCGCCACCTCGTGTTCCTACTATGTTCTACTTTGGTGACCACTAAGCCGCAAGTCTTTTTGCCATCGCTTTTTCTTAATCGATTGTAGAAGCCGGCTGGCTTTGCCGACGCTTGCCTTTCGCACTGCAGCATCATATCGCTCGGATAGGGACACGGCGGAACTTCGGCTTCGTCAATCTTTTCAATCTCCTGCAACCGGAGAGCAAGCATGACCAAATGGGTCTACACCTTTGGCGACGGCGCCGCGGAAGGCCGTGCCGGCGATAGGAACCTCCTGGGCGGCAAGGGTGCCAATCTCGCCGAAATGTGCAGTCTAGGCCTGCCCGTGCCGCCGGGCTTCACCATCACCACGGAGGTCTGCAGTGCCTACTACGCCAATGAGTGCTGCTATCCGGCCTCGCTGGAAGCGGATGTCGCGGTCGCCCTCGATCATATCGGCCGGCTGACCGGGCGCCGTTTCGGCGATCCCTCGAAACTGCTTTTGGTGTCGGTGCGTTCCGGTGCCCGCGCTTCCATGCCTGGCATGATGGACACCGTGCTCAATCTCGGTCTGAACGACGAGACGGTCGAGGCGCTGGCCGCCGATTCAGGCGATGCGCGCTTTGCCTATGACAGCTACCGGCGTTTCATCCAGATGTATTCCGATGTTGTCATGGGCCTCGACCATGAGGTGTTCGAGGAAATCCTCGAAGACCAGAAGGGCGGGCTCGGCCATGAGCTCGACACCGAACTGACCGCCATCGAATGGCAGGGCGTGATTGCACTCTACAAGGCCAAGGTCGAGGAGGAACTCGGCAAGCCGTTTCCGCAGGATCCGAACGAGCAGCTCTGGGGTGCGATCGGCGCCGTGTTTTCGAGCTGGATGAACAGCCGCGCCATCACCTATCGGCGCCTGCACGACATTCCCGAAAGCTGGGGCACGGCGGTCAACGTCCAGGCCATGGTCTTCGGCAATATGGGTGAAACTTCGGCCACAGGTGTCGCTTTTACCCGCAATCCGTCAACCGGCGAAAAGATGCTCTATGGCGAATTCCTGGTGAATGCGCAGGGCGAGGATGTCGTTGCCGGCATTCGCACGCCGCAAAACATCACCGAGGCGGCGCGCATTGCCGCAGGCTCCGACAAGCCGTCGCTGCAGAAGCTGATGCCGGATGCGTTCCAGTCGTTCGTCACCATCTCAGACCGTCTGGAAAAGCACTACCGCGACATGCAGGATCTTGAATTCACCATCGAGCGCGGCAAATTATGGATGCTGCAGACGAGGTCCGGCAAGCGTACCGCCAAGGCCGCGCTCAGAATCGCCGTCGAAATGGCGCAGGATAAGCTCATTTCGAAAGAAGAGGCCGTCGCCCGCATCGATCCGGCCTCGCTCGATCAATTGCTGCATCCGACCATCGATCCGGAGGCCGCGCGCGATGTGATCGGCATCGGCCTGCCAGCTTCTCCGGGTGCTGCCACCGGCGAGATCGTCTTTTCCTCCAACGACGCTGAGGAGCTCAAGACGCAAGGCCGCAAGGCGATCCTCGTGCGCATCGAGACCAGTCCCGAAGACATCCACGGCATGCATGCGGCGGAAGGTATCCTGACCACGCGTGGCGGCATGACCAGCCACGCCGCGGTGGTGGCGCGCGGCATGGGCAAGCCTTGTGTGTCGGGCGCGGGCTCGCTGCGCGTCGACTACAGGGCCGGCACGCTGACGGCGATGGGGTCGACGTTGCGCAAAGGTGACATCATCACCATCGACGGCGGCAACGGCCAGGTGCTGAAAGGCGCCGTGCCGATGCTGCAGCCGGAACTCTCGGGCGATTTCGCCGCCATCATGGAATGGGCCGATTCCGTGCGCCGTATGAAGGTGCGCACCAACGCCGAAACGCCGCTCGACGCGCGCATGGCGCGCTCCTTCGGCGCCGAAGGCATCGGGCTTTGCCGCACCGAGCACATGTTCTTCGACGGCGACCGTATCGTCGCCATGCGCGAGATGATCCTGGCCGAAACGGAAAAGGGCCGGCGAACGGCGCTCGCAAAACTCTTGCCCATGCAGCGCTCGGATTTCCTCGAACTGTTCGAGATCATGGCCGGCCTGCCGGTGACGATCCGGCTGCTCGATCCGCCGCTGCACGAATTCCTGCCCAAGACCGAGGAAGAGGTGGCCGAAGTCGCCGCCGCCATGAACGTGTCGCCCGACAAGCTCCGGCAGCGCACCGAGGCTCTGCACGAATTCAATCCGATGCTTGGCCATCGTGGCTGTCGGCTTGCGGTTTCCTATCCCGAAATCGCCGAGATGCAGGCGCGCGCCATTTTCGAGGCCGCCGTCGAGGCCGGCAGGAAGGCCGGCGCGCTGGTGGTTCCGGAAATCATGGTGCCGCTGGTCGGCCTGGTGAAGGAGCTCGATTATGTCAAGGCGCGGATCGATGCCGTCGCCAAGAGCGTGATGGAGGAAACCGGCGTCAAGATCACCTATCTTACCGGCACGATGATCGAATTGCCGCGCGCGGCGATCCGCGCCCATGTCATCGCCGAGGCGGCCGAATTCTTCTCTTTCGGCACCAACGATCTGACCCAGACCACCTTCGGCATCTCACGCGACGATGCGGCCTCGTTTCTGGAGACTTATCGTCAAAAGGGCATCATCGAGCAGGATCCGTTCGTGTCGCTCGACATCGAGGGCGTCGGCGAACTGGTGCGGATGGCGGCCGAAAAGGGCAGGGCGACACGGCCGGACATCAAGCTCGGCATTTGCGGCGAACATGGCGGCGATCCGGCGTCGATCCATTTCTGCGAGGAGGTCGGCCTCGACTATGTGTCATGCTCGCCCTACCGCGTGCCGATCGCCAGGCTGGCTGCCGCTCAGGCGGCGGTGCAGGTTTCGAAAACGTCAGCGCCGCGCGCCGTTTAATTGGGACGCAAACGACGCTTCGGCACCTGGTCTTTGCGCATGATCCCGTCGAACCGAACCCCAGCGTAGCGAAAACCCGATTCGGATTTTCGCTGACGCGCACCCTCTCGGGCATGGTCTCTTGAGGCGCATTTCGCTCGCTGCACTCGCCGGTGCGGCAAGAGTCCACGCGGGAACGTCCATGCTCGCCAGAAGAGACAGACTGAACGGTGCAGTTTGTCCACCTGTCCCTGTTGGCGACCGCGGGTCCTCCCACCATGTCGCTTCCCGTCAGCTCCTTCAGGTCACAAAGAATGCGCCTGCCGTAATCGAGAGACCTGGAGAAAGGGTGGCGAACTGTGTTTGAGCTGCGCCGCCGATCCCGTCGCTGTCGAAGGAGAGCGCTCCAGTTGAACTGTTGTAGATAATATGGTCGGAGCTATCATGCGCGCCCGCGCCCGTAAAGAAAGCGGCGGATGTGAGCGCGCCCGAGCTCAGCCCGGCAAAGATGGCGTTGTCGATGTGGATTTTGTCCTGGAGCGTGTTGAAGTCAGTGACCCTGTCGATATTTCCGCTTCCAAGGGCGGAGTTGAAAACGAAAGCATCATTGCCACCGTTGCCGGTCAAGATGTCGGCACCACGGCCGCCATTGATGATATTGGCGCCGGCATTTCCCTGGATGGTCTGGGCGAACTCGTTGCCAGTGAGGTTGATTGCCGTCGTGGCGGACGGATACCTGGTGGCGAGAAGCTCGACCGCCGAGCCGGCCGCAAGCGCATAGCTCACCGTAGTGGCTATGTTGTCGCGACCGCCGCCTGCCACCTCAATCACTTTGTCGCCGGCATTGTCGACATAGTAGCCGTCATTGCCGCCATAGCCGGTCATCGTGTCGGCCCCGCCGTGGCCATTGAAGACATTGGTGCCGGCATTGCCTTGGATGGTCTGGGCGAACTCGTTGCCGTTGAGGTTCATAGCCGTCGTGCCTGACGGGTTCGTGGTGGCGAGAAGCTCGATCTGCGAGCCGGCCGTAAGCCCATGACTCACCGAGGCGAGCACTTTGTCGGTACCGCCGCCTGTCGCCTCAACCACCCTGTCGCCGGCATTGTCGGCATAATAGGTGTCGTTGCCGCCATAACCGGTCATCGTGTCGGCGCCGCCGAGGCCGTTGATCACGTTGGCTCCGGCATTGCCTTGGATGGTCTGGGCAAACTCATTGCCGGTCAGATTGATCGCCGCTGTGCCGGCCGCGTTGTTGGTGGCGAGGAGTTCGATATGCGAGCCGGCTGTAAGCGCATAGCTCACTGCAGCGAGCACCTTGTCCGAACCGCCGCCCGCCGCCTCGATCACCCTGTCGCCAGCATCATCGACATGATAGGTGTCGTTGCCGCCATAGCCAGTCATTGTGCGGGCACCGACTGCCTGAAGCACATCGGCTCCGCTTGTGCCGTCCAGAACATCGTCGGTTGGAGGCGGGGTCGTGGTGCTGGTGTTGTGCTGCAGGAAAAAGGATTGCATCGACGGAGTGTTGCCAAGCGAGGTTTCGCCGTTCTGCGAGGCCCATTTATAGGCCATGTCAAAGGCAGGATTGGGAACCAGCCTTTCCCAGTGGTCCATCATGGTCTGCATCTGGGACGTCGTGGGCATGACATACGATCCGCCCGTATTGGTCGCCCAGCCGCCGCCGCCAAACGCCTGATAGACTGGAATGATCGCGCTCTGCGGGATGCCTGCTTCCAACGCCGCAGCCACGGCTCTATCAATGTAGTTGAAGTCCACCGCAGTCGTGCGCACGGGATAAGGGTTTATCCCATAATAGTCGATGCCTGTGTTGGCAGGATTGTAGGTGTTGGAATAGTCCGAATCTGCGAACGACCCCATGTCCATCAGGGTGATAAAAGTCTTGGCGCCCGGAAAATGGGAATGGATCCAGTCGGATTCCGCCTTCAGGTTGGCAGCGCTCACCTGGGTATGGTATCTGCCGGTGGGATCAGGCTCGTCGGTCAGGAAAAATCCAAGAACCTTCGGATTGCCGATGAGAGGCGTTACCTTGTCGATAAAGGACTGGGTTACCCCGTTGCTCTCGCCGAGCCAGATCAGGGCCTTCGAGCCATCCGGCAATGCGTTGACCGATGACGCGTATTGAAGATCGACCAGGTTGAAGCCAGTGGCCGCGGCCTGGGCCGCTGAGGCGCCCCAGGTGAAGTGCATTGTGGCCATGCGATATCCCTCGTCTGATTCGGAAGCCCCCGATCCCTGCCTACTCGACGGCCCATATTAGCGCCTAATCAATTAGCGACACGCCATTGATAGAATCGTTGAACTTCGATGGACCGCCAATTGTCATGTGATTTGACTGCACGGGCTTTGTGCGAACCTGCGCGAATCTTAATGGCGGCAATACGATCTTCTGGCGCTGAAGGACAGGAGGCTGACCTTCGTGCGGCTCGACCTCGGCAGCGGTGGCCCCGACTGATCGGCGGGACAGGTCTCGAGCCGTCCCTGCTCAGGCTGGTTTGGCTTCGATCGTCGCCTTGTTGGGATAGAACGCGCCGTGATCGCGGATTTCGACCATCTCGTCGAAAGGCCGCTCATACGCCCACATCGCGTCCTTGCCCGCTTCGGCGGCAGACAGCACGCTCCAATAACTCGCATCGCCCTTGTAAGGGCAATGAGTCGAGAACTCCGTCTTGCGAAGCTGGTCGAAATCGATGTCCGCAAACGGAATGTAAAAGACTGAAGGATAGGGGGACTCGGTCAGTACCTTTGCTTTCGTGGACGAGGCGACGACCGTTTCGCCGCTGCGCACCGTGACGGTGCCGCGATAGGGCTCGACGGTGATGACCTTGCCGGGATTGCTTTGAAAGCCTGGTGCGGGGTTTGCGATCTGGTCCATTGGCGGGGTTCTCCTTGTCTGGCATGCGCCCCGAAATAGGTGTGGCGAGCGAGCGAATTGCGCAAGGTCGCCCTCTAGGAATAACGCACAGCCAGCCGTGTGGCTCAGGTTTCGGCCTGGTCTCCCGTTAAACCGGTCTGGAAACGATCAGGCGGCAGCCTGAAACGCATCCATCAGCTCGGCATAAGCGGCGGCGATACCGGCGACCGGATTGCTGCTTCTCGATGCGGTCTCGACCTTCAGCGCACCCCCGCCGGTCGGCAAGGTGAGCAGAAGGAACTGGCGGTTGCCGCCATCCCCGACGCATGCCGCGGCAACGTGCTGGCCTTCGCCTTCGTTCTGAACGCACATCTTGAACAGCAGTGTGCCACCGACCGCCTCAAGGGCGCCGCCGACAACTTCGACAAATTCGTCTTCGGAAACGGTCTTAGTGTCCGGCACCAAATCAGCCAGGCTTTCGGCGAGCGTATTTTCGAGAGTCTTGTCGTCGAGCTGCGCGTCCATGCGAACCTCTTTCATTCGCCAATCGCACCCTTGCCCATTAATCAAAGTTAACGCCGAGGATGGCCGGATTGTGGCGGTTTTCCTGTCTTTTCGATCAATGCATCGCTTCTGCCCGGTCATGGC
>NZ_RZTI01000071.1:3043-30773 GCF_003997275.1 Mesorhizobium sp. M6A.T.Ce.TU.002.03.1.1 | reverse complement strand
GGAATCACCTGCGCAGAGACTGCGCAGGTGATTCCGGATCCACAATAGGCTTTGCTTGGACTTCGGTCAGCCGTGGCTCCGCTGCGTGACGATCACCGGGATCAGCAGATCGCCCCAGTTGCCGTCGCCGCCATGGTGCCGTGCCGAGCGCACGAGCTCAACCGACACACCGGCCTCGACCGCCTTCATCACCGACTGGTTGAGCCTGTGCAGGTCGTTCGCAAGCATGCGGATGGTTGCTTGCTGGTCGACGCTCATGGTGGTGGCCTGTTCTTCGGCCCGTTCCTTGACGCGGCTTATCGATGCCATTGGTCTTCTCCTTCTGCGTATTTATACCCCTTCGGGGGCGTTCCTCTGTTCGTTGCGTTCCTGCTATTCCGCCGCCGGTTTGAACTGGGCGTGCTCGGTCGATTCATGCATGGCCGTGGTTGAAGACCGGCCACCGGTGATCGCCATCGACACGGCGTCGAAATAGCCGGTGCCGACTTCGCGCTGGTGCTTGGTCGCGGTGTAGCCGTGGGCTTCCGCCGCGAATTCAGCCTCCTGCAACTCGGAATAAGCCGCCATCTGCCGCGCCTTGTAGCCGCGGGCGAGTTCGAACATGCCGAAATTGAGCTGGTGGAAGCCGGCCAGCGTGATGAACTGGAACTTGTAGCCCATGGCGCCGAGCTCCCTCTGGAACTTGGCGATCGTGGCGTCGTCGAGGTTTTTCTTCCAGTTGAACGACGGCGAGCAATTATAGGCGAGAAGTTTGCCGGGATGATGCCTGTGCACGCCCTCGGCGAACTTCTTGGCCTGCGCCAGATCGGGCTTGGAGGTCTCGCACCAGATCAGGTCGGCGTAGGGCGCGTAGGCGACGGCCCGCGCAATGCAAGGCTCGATGCCGTTCCTGACTTGATAGAAGCCCTCCACCGTGCGGCCGGCGCCATAGTCGACGAAGGGCTGGTCGCGCTCGTCGATGTCGGAGGTGAGCAGCTTTGCCGCTTCCGCATCGGTGCGCGCGACGACCAGCGTCGGCGTGCCCATGACGTCGGCAGCAAGCCGCGCGGCGTTGAGGTTGCGGATGTGTGCGGCGGTCGGGATCAGCACCTTGCCGCCGAGATGGCCGCATTTCTTTTCCGACGCCAGTTGGTCCTCGTAGTGGACGCCGGCGGCACCCGCCTCGATGAAGGCTTTCATGATCTCGAAGGCATTGAGCGGCCCGCCGAAACCGGCTTCCGCATCGGCGACAACAGGCGCGAACCAGGTGTCGACCGAAAGCCCCTTGCCTTCGGAGGTCTCGATCTGGTCCGCACGCTGCAGCGTGCGGTTGATGCGCTTGACCAGTTCGGGCGCGGCATTGGCGGGATAAAGCGACTGGTCCGGATACATGGCGGAGGCGGTGTTGGCGTCGGCGGCGACCTGCCATCCAGACAGGTAGATCGCCTTCAGCCCGGCCCGGACCTGCTGCATCGCCTGGTTGCCCGACATGGCGCCGAGCGCGTTGACAAAGTCCTCCTCGTGGATGAGCTGCCAAAGCCGGTTGGCGCCCATTTCGGCGAGGCTCTGCCGGATCTGGACCGAACCGCGCAGTCGCTTCACATCGTCCGGCGAATAGGGCCGCTCGATGCCGTCGAAGCGGCCTTCCGGCGCCGAGGGGACGAGGTTGTAAAAATCGGTCATTGGTCACTCCGGATAAATCGTTACTGGGATAGAGAACGCCGCCTCATGCAGATTTCGCGCCGTTTTGGTGTGACAGCATTTACATTTCGGCGCGAAACAGGCGAGAGAAACCGTAGATTTGGCTGAGGAATAAGAGAAAACCTGTGTTGCGTTTGACAGCCAGGCGCTGTAAATTTGTCATGATTGTAAAGACCGGCGTGACATCGCCGTGCAGAAGCAATGTAAATTTCTGTCAAGGACAGTCGAGTGGCCGATCAAAAGATCTTCGCCGGGCCGCGCATCCGCCGTATCCGCAGCGCCAAGGGCCTGACCCAGACGGCGATGGCCGAAGGGCTCGGCATCTCGCCGTCCTATCTCAATCTCATCGAGCGTAACCAACGGCCGCTGACGGTCCAGCTGATCCTAAAGCTGGCATCTGTCTACAAGGTCGACCCGCATGAATTGCAGGGCGAGGCGAGGGGGTCGGTCGCCGCCCTGAAGGAAGTGTTTTCAGACCCGCTGCTGGTCGGCGAATTGCCTGGTGACCAGGAGCTGATCGAGCTTGCCGAGGCAGCGCCCAACGCTTCCGCCGCGGTGATAAAACTGTTTCGCGCCTATCGCGAGCAGGCCGAGCGCCTTTCCGACCTCAACGAGCTTCTCGCGCGTGAGGGCAAAGCGACGGCACTCTCCGGCGCCCGCTTGCCGATTGACGAGGTGCACGAGATTTTCGAGCGCCGGCCGAACCATTTTGCCGCGCTCGAAGAGGAGGCCGAGGCATTCACGTCGGTGCTCGATCCCGGCGACGATCTGCTCGGTGCGCTCAAGGCCTGGCTAAAGCGCGAATACGGCATCGTGGTCAAGGTGCTGCCGGTCGCCACCATGCCGAACTGGCGCCGCCGTTACGACCGCCACTCGCAGCGTCTGTTTCTGTCCGAGCGCCTGTCGCCGTTCGACCAGTTGCGCGAGGTGGCGATGGAGGCCTGCCTGATCCGCATGACGGTCGCGGTGGCAGGCGAGATCCAGGCGCTGAAGCTGACCACGGATGAGGCCCGCCGGCTCGCCCGCTTCGAGCTTGGCCGCTACGCCGCCCACGCGCTGATGATGCCCTACCAGTCCTTCCATGCGGCCGCGACCCGCGCGCGGTACGACATCGACGTGCTGCGCTCGCGCTTCGGCGTCTCCTTCGAGCAGGCGGCGAACCGCCTGACAATGCTGCAGCGGCCGGGCACGCCGGGCGTCCCGTTCTTCATGCTCGAGGTCGACAGTGCCGGCAACCGCTTCCGTAAGGCGGGCAGCCAGGGTTTTCCCCAGAGCCGCTTCGGCGGCGGCTGTCCGAAGCTCCCCGTGCATGCCGCCTTTACCCAGCCCGGCCAGATCTTCGTCGAGGCGGTGGAAATGCCCGATGGCGCCGAGTTCCTCTGCGTCGCCCGCACGCTCGAAGGGCCGCAAGGCTCGTTTTCGGAGCGCCCGCGCCGTACCGCGCTTCTGCTCGGCTGCGACATCGGCTTTCGTGACGAGATCGTCTACGGCACGGCACTGCCGGGGCCAGCCGCCGCAACGACAGGAAAAGCCGGACAGGGCATCAATCCGGCCACACCGATAGGCCCGGCCTGCCGGCTGTGTGAGCGCATCGGCTGCCTCGCCCGCGCCGAGCCGCCGGTGACGCGCCCGCTCGGCCTCGACGAAATGGTGACCGGGCTGAGCGCCTTCGATTTCCAGTGAGGCCCCAGACAACCGACTGCCGCCTTTGCCACAACCGTCGCCGCCCGGTGGACCACGCTCCGCTGCTGCCTTTGCGCTACGCGAATGAAGCACGTTCTTGTCGTCCGTTGCGCATCGTGCCGCCCTGAAATCGTCGACAGTCGCGCCCATGACCGATACCGCATCATCACCGATTGCCGTCTCGCCGCGTGAGGAGCGCGTCGGCTTCCTGTTGATATTTCTGTCGGCGCTGATGTGGAGTTTCGGCGGCGCCATCGCCCGCTTCATCGAAGCGGGCGACAGCTGGACGGTGGTGTTCTGGCGCTCGGTCTGGGCTGCCGCCTTCCTGGTCTGCTTCATGATCTGGCGCGACGGTTGGCACGGCACGGTGAAGCTGTTCCGCGGCATGGGCCTGCCCGGCCTTGCCGTGGCGTTCTGCTTCGCCACTGCATCGACTTGCTTTGTCGTGGCGCTTGCCTACACCACCGTCGCCAACATCCTTTTGATGCAGGCCGGCGTGCCGCTGCTGGCAGCGCTGTTTGCCTGGGTGCTGTTTCGCGAACGGGTGGCCGCCGCGACGTGGGTGGCGATTGCAGCCGTCATTGCCGGCGTTGCCATCATGGTATCGGAATCGCTCGATGGCGCCGTGTCGCCCGTCGGCGACGGCTTGGCGCTGCTCATCGCGGTGATGTTTTCGATCGCCACCGTCATCACGCGGCGCTTTGCCCATGTGCGCATGACGCCAGCGACCTGCCTCGGCACGATGCTTGCCGCCGCATTCGCGGCGTCCCAGGCATCGCAATTCGGCGTTTCCAGCAGCGACATGGGCTTCCTGTTTGCGTTCGGCGTGGTCAATCTGGGTCTCGGCCTTGCCTTCTTCGCCACCGGCGCCCGGCTTGTTCCGGCGGCGGTCGCGGCACTCCTCGGCACCTTCGAGCCGATCCTCGGCCCGATCTGGGTCTGGCTCATCCATTCCGAGGTGCCGTCGGGACGCACCATCCTTGGCGGCACGGTCGTGGTCACGGCGCTGCTCGTCCATATCGGGCTCGAATTCAAGCGTCAGGCGCGACCCGTGCGGCCGGGTGTCACCGGCATGCCGTCGCCTAATTGATGCAGCGCACGCGCCAAAGCGAGATGAGCCATTGACAACGCCGCAGCCGCGCGGGCAGGCTGCCAATACGGCAACAACAAGACAGGCGTATCTTGCCAAGTCTCCCCTCCGGCCCGATCGAGACCGGACAACATCGTCGTATCCCTGCCCGCGTCGTGGCGAGAGCCTCTGACGGCGCTGGAACGCCATCCGGATCACGACATGGGAACGGGAGCCTTGGCCGCTGCACATCGAACCACCAAGGTGTCGGCGGTTCGCGCTTGTCGCTTGCCGGAAAGCCCAATAATCTGAAGCAAACGCCCAGCCGCGCAGCCCTGCGACGAGCTGGCGATGGAACACTCATCAAAGGAGAGACTCAATGACCCGCAAAGCGTTCTGGCTTTCGGCGACCTCGGCATTTCTGACGCTTTTCACCCTCGGCGCTCATGCCCAGGACCGTGTCGTCAATGTCTATAACTGGTCGGATTACATCGACAGCTCGATCATCGAGGATTTCACCAAGGAAACGGGCATCAAGGTCACCTACGACACCTTCGATTCCAACGAGCTTCTGGAGACGAAACTGCTTGCCGGCGGCAGCGGCTACGACGTCGTCGTGCCGACCGCCAATTTCCTCGCACGCCAGATCCAGGCAAGTGTGTTCCAGAAGCTCGACAAGTCGAAGCTGCCCAACATTTCCAACATGTGGGACATCGTCTCGGAGCGCACAGCCAAGTACGATCCGGGCAACGAATATTCGATCAACTACATGTGGGGCACGGTCGGCCTCGGCTATAACGTCAAGAAAGTGCAAGAAGCACTCGGGACCGACAAGATCGACAGCTGGGACGTGTTCTTCAATCCGGAAAAGCTGGCCAAGCTGAAGGATTGCGGTGTCTATGTCCTCGATTCCCCGAGCGACATCCTCCCGAACGCCTTCAAATATCTGGGCATCGATCCCGAGACCACGTCGCTGGACGATTTCGCCAAGGCGGAGGAACTGATGCTGAAGATCAGGCCTTACATCCGCAAGTTCCACTCGTCGGAATATATCAACGCACTGGCCAATGGCGACATCTGCCTGGCCGTTGGCTGGTCGGGCGACGTGTTCCAGGCGCGCGACCGTGCGACCGAGGCCAACCATGGCGTCGAGATCAGCTATTCCGTGCCGAAGGAGGGTGCCGAAATGTGGTTCGATCAGATGGCAATCCCGGCCGACGCGCCGCATGTCGCCGAGGCGCATGAATTCCTGAACTACATGATGAAGCCGGAAGTGATCGCCAAGTCGAGCAACTATGTCTTCTACGCCAACGGCAACAAGGCGTCGCAGCAGTTCATCAGCAAGGAGATACTCGAGGACCCGGCGATCTACCCGGACGAGGCGACGCTGGCGAAGCTGTTCACCATCTCCCCTTACGATTCCAAGACCCAGCGCGTGGTCACCCGCACCTGGACCAGGATCGTCACCGGGCAATAAGAGACGATCAAGGACCCCGGCACAGCGTGCCGGGGTCAAATCTTTTTTGGGGATAGAACCAGGACGGAGTGGGACATGAAATCGCTTGGCAGCATCCGCAGGGATTTCGCGCCATGGAACGATCCGAACGCCAAGCCATACATCCAGTTCGACAAGGTCACCAAGAAGTTCGGTGACTTCACCGCCGTCAATAATTTGTCGCTGACCATATTCGAGCGCGAGTTCTTTGCCCTGCTCGGGGCGTCGGGTTGCGGAAAATCGACGCTTCTGCGGATGCTCGCCGGCTTCGAGGAGCCGACCGCCGGCCGCATTCTGCTCGATGGCCAGGATCTGCGCGGCATCCCGCCTTACCGGCGGCCGGTCAATATGATGTTCCAGTCCTACGCGTTGTTCCCGCATATGACGGTCGAGAACAACATCGCTTTCGGCCTCAAGCAGGACGGCATGCCGAAGCCCGAGATCGCGGCGCGCGTTGGAGAGATGCTGAAGCTGGTCAAGCTCGAGCAGTTCGCCAAGCGCAAGCCGCACCAATTGTCCGGCGGCCAGCGCCAGCGCGTCGCGCTTGCCCGCTCGGTCGCCAAAAGGCCGAAGGTGCTGCTGCTCGATGAGCCATTGGGCGCGCTGGACAAGAAGCTGCGCGAGGAAACGCAGTTCGAGCTGATGGATCTGCAGCAGTCACTCGGCCTCACCTTCGTCGTCGTCACCCACGACCAGGAAGAGGCGATGACCATGGCCGACCGCATCGCCATCATCGACAAGGGCGAGGTGATGCAGGTGGCGACGCCGGCGGAAGTCTACGAGGCGCCTGGTTCCCGCTTCGTCGCCGGCTTTGTCGGCAACGTCAACATGTTCGAAGGCAAGATCGCGCGTGGCGAGGCCGGCGCGGCAAGCATCGACGCCGGCAACGGCATCACCATCCGGACCGAGAATGCCGGCGATGCCGCCACCGGCGCGGCCGTCGCTTTCGCGATCAGGCCGGAGAAGATCAAGATATCGTCGAAGAAGCCGGCCGGAGCCGTCAACGCCATCGAAGGCGAGGTCTACGATATCGCCTATCTCGGCGACATGACCGTCTATCACGTCAGGCTCGACGACGGCCACGTGGTGCGGGCAAGCACGATGAACGCGGCCCGCATCACCGAGGATCCGCTGAGCTGGAACGACCGTGCCTGGGTGTCGTTCCGGCCGGACGCCGGCGTTGTGCTGACGCGATAGGGGACGGTCATGTCGAATGCCGCTGTCACCGCCGCAGCAACCTCTCAGGCCACCGATGCTGGCAAATCCGCCTTGGCCAGATTGAGTGCCGCCTTCATTGGCCGTCTCGTCATCATCATCCCGTATCTCTGGCTGGTGTTCTTCTTCCTCATTCCGTTCATCATCGTCTTCAAGATTTCGCTGTCGCAGACGGCAATCGCCATACCGCCCTACACGCCGGTGCTTGACTTCGGCGACGGCCTTTCCGGTTTTCTCGCCCAGCTGAAACAGCTCAGCATCGATAACTACACATGGCTGACGCAAGATGCGCTGTACTTCAATGCCTATGTGACGAGTGTCATCGTCGCCGCCATCTCGACGGTGCTGACATTGCTTGTGGGCTACCCGATCGCCTATGGCATGGCCCGCGCGCCGGCGACGCTTCGTCCGACTTTGCTGATGCTGGTGATCCTGCCGTTCTGGACCTCGTTCCTGATCCGCGTCTACGCCTGGATCGGCATTCTCAAGCCCGAGGGGCTGCTCAATCAGCTGCTGCTCGCCACCGGCGTCATCAGCCAGCCGCTCATCGTCCTCAACACCTACACGGCGATCTTCATCGGCATCGTCTATTCCTATCTGCCGTTCATGGTGCTGCCGCTCTATTCGTCCTTGGAAAAGATGGATTACTCGCTGATCGAAGCGGCCAAGGATCTTGGCTGCCCGCCGACCAGCGCGTTCTGGAAGATCACCTTTCCGCTGTCGGTGCCCGGCGTCATCGCCGGCTGCCTGCTGGTGTTCATCCCCGCCGTCGGCGAGTTCGTCATTCCCGACCTGCTCGGCGGATCGCAGACGCTGATGATCGGCAAGACGCTGTGGAACGAGTTCTTCGCCAATCGCGACTGGCCAGTGTCGTCGGCGGTCGCGGTCATCCTGCTGTTGCTGCTGATCGTGCCGATCATGCTCTTCCAGCGGGCGCAGGCCCGCGCCCAGGAACAAGACAAATGAACCCGACCTGGAGCCGTTTCAACATCACTTCGATCGTGCTGGGCTTTGCCTTTCTTTACCTGCCGATCGTCCTGCTCGTCGTCTTCTCCTTCAACGAGTCGAAACTGGTCACCGTCTGGGGCGGTTTCTCGACCAAATGGTACGTCGCGCTGTTCCACAACCAGGGCCTCATGGACGCTACCTGGGTAACGGCCCGCGTCGCCGTCATCTCGGCCACCGTGGCGACAGTGCTCGGCACACTGGCGGCTCTCACCTTGACGCGCTACACGCGCTTCAAGGGCCGGATGCTGTTTTCCGGCATGGTCTTTGCGCCGCTGGTCATGCCGGAAGTCATCACCGGCCTGTCGCTGCTGCTGCTCTTCGTCGCCGTCGGTCTCGACCGCGGCTTCCTCACCGTCACGCTTGCCCACATCACCCTGACAATGTGCTTCGTCGCCGTCGTCGTGCAGTCGCGCCTGGTCACCTTCGACCGCTCGCTGGAGGAAGCCGCGATGGATCTGGGCGCGCCGCCGGTGAAGACCTTCTTTCAGATCACGCTGCCCGTCATCATGCCTGCGATCGTGTCGGGCTGGATGCTGGCGTTCACATTGTCACTCGACGATCTGGTCATCGCCAGCTTCACCTCAGGGCCTGGCGCCACCACGCTGCCGATGAAGATCTACAGCCAGGTTCGTCTCGGTGTGACGCCGGAGATCAACGCCGCCTGCACCATCCTGATCGCGGTCGTGGCGGTTGGGGTCATCATCGCCTCGCTCGCCAACAAGCGTCGCGAGGTGCAGCGCCAGCGCGACGAGCAGGCCGCTCAGCGGGGGTGACGAAAGAAGCGGCACCCAGAAAAAGCCGGCAGGACGCACTTCCGACGACGCCCGCAGCAGCCTCGTTGCCTATTCTCCGGAAACCCCGCGGCTTATCGGCGAAATGAACGGCGTGCTCCACGTTCCGCCGACGAAGAACGAAGATTGGTTGGGACCCTGGTTGTTTGTCTGCGTGGCTGGCTGGTCCGCCTGAATGATGCCGCCGGACAGCGCCAGCCCGCGCCCGGCGTAGGAGGCGATGCCGGAAAGCCAGACCTTGTACTTCGCCGAATTCGCTTCGGCCTTGTCGATCCTCGCCACACCGTTCGAAATGCTCGCCTTGAGTTCGGCCCCGTCGATCGGCAGCGTTCCGTCGGAGACATCGTCGAGCGCGAAGAACCCGCCCTGTTCGTTGTGCTTGAGAAACGCCGGCAGGTCGAGCCGGCTCAAGGCGCCCTGGCCGAATTTCGCTGAAACCGAGCCGTCGGCGTTTTCGAAAATGGAATCCCAGGTTCTGCCCGGGCCCTTGAGGATGACCGAAACGGTTCCCCTGCCGATCGGCACCAGCCGCGTCATTCCGGCTGCGGTCCCAAAAGCGCCGCCATCGACATCGGAGGCGAGCAGCCTGATCTCGACCTGCGTGCCGCCCGGCTTGCGGTCGAAACGAAGACTGCTCTGGATGTTGCCGCCAAAGGCCGATGCATCGGAAATATCGAAGACCGCAAGACCGTCCTTGACCTGGGCGGTGGCGGCGACGTCGGCAAGCTGGATGGTGCCTGCGGTGGCCTGCGCTGCCGACAATCTGAGATCGAGATCGATGCGGTCGGCGACGCTTATGTCGATTTCGCCGGGACCAGCGCCGTCCGCAGGCGCCAAGGGTGTGAAGGCGGAAAGAAACGATCGCAAGTCGAGCGTGTCGAAGGCGAGCGTTCCGGCGATCACCGGCCGCGCCTCGCCAAAGGAGAAGTCCAGCGCACCCATCCCTGGATTGTCGTCCAGAGCGATCTCGGTGTTTTCGAGTTTAATGCGGCCGGAGGTCGCGGTGACCTTGCTGGAAACGGAAACCGAGCCGATTGCCGCGCCCGGCGCGATGCCGGCCCGCGACCATTCGAGCACGCGCCTGAGCGAGGGCGCGGCAAATTTCGCCTGACCGTCGAAATAGGCGTTCTCGGACATGCTGGCCACGCCGTCGAACGAAAAACTGGCAGGGGCCGCCTTGAAGGAAAGCGTCATCGGCGCAGCACCGCCGCCAAACAGCACCAGCGGGTTCGACGAAGCGGCGTCCACGGCGACGCTTTCGCCGCGCCAGATCCCGGTCGCCGACAGCGTCGCATTGCTGTTCATTGCGGCCCAGTTCGCCTGTCCGCTCAGGCTGCTCAGTATCTCAGTGTCCTTGCCATCGACGGAGGTCACCACGCGGCCGTTCCTGAACTCCACGGTGCCGAACGGATCTGCCGGCAGCTTGCTCAAGTCCGGCTTGGCTGGATTGGCGCTGACCACGGCGCGAGCGGTGTCGATGGAACGCGTGATGCGCCCGCCCGACGGCAAGGCGGGCAGGAAAAGCCCATTTGCTGCGCGTTGAACCCTGATCGTCGGCCGGATCAGCCGCGCCGTCGAGAACACCACGTCGCCACGCAATGCCGCCATGGCCGAGAGATTGACCTCGACCCGTTCGGCTTCGATCACAGGCGGCGCGTCGGTCTCTGTCCACTGCGAGAGCGTCACGTCGGCCAGGATGGCTCGAAAATTCGGCCAGACCTCGATCCGCGGCGCGCCGTCAATGGTGACCCTGAAACCGCTCCACGCACTCATTTCCCAGGCGATGCGATCGCGCACGATGCGGGTCGAGGCAACGAGCGGCAGCGCGGCGACGGCCAGCGCGATGACGAGCACGGCAACGCCGATGGCCCATATTCCGCGCCGGATCAAAGATGATGACATGTCGCCCCGTATGCTTCCGTTCCGACAAAATCGCCCGACGGGTGTAACCCACGGCTGACGCATTTCAAGTCTTTATGGCCCAGCGATGGCATTTGCGCACATCCACATCGCTCGGCCGAACAAAATCTTGCTCTGCTGCGCTGCGATATGCATAAGCGACGGTGACCGCGGGAGGATTGATCATGGCTGGCGAAGCACCGCTCTGGGCACCGACGAAAGACCAGGTCGACGCGGCGCCGATGACCGCCTTTATGACGGCCGCCGCGGCTGGAACCGGCAAGGGTTTTTCATCCTATGCCGATCTACACCGCTGGTCGATCGACGATCGCGAGGCATTCTGGAGCCTGGTCTGGGATTTTTGCGGGATCGTGGGCGACAAGGGCGCCAGCGGGGGCGAGCGCGTGCTCGTCGATGGCGATAAGATGCCCGGCGCCGCGTTTTTTCCCGACGCGAAGCTGAACTTCGCCGAGAACCTCCTGAAGAAGACCGGGCCCAGTGACGCTATCGTCTTTCGCGGCGAGGACAAGGTCGAGCGCCGGCTCTCCTGGAATGAGCTGCATGCGCTGACCTCGCGGCTGCAGCAGCTTTTCCTGTCGCTTGGGGTGAAAAAGGGCGACCGCATCGCCGCCATGATGCCCAACATGCCGGAGACCGTCGCCGCCCTGCTGGCGACAGCCTCGATTGGCGCGGTCTGGTCGTCCTGCTCTCCAGATTTCGGCGAACAGGGCGTGCTGGACCGGTTCGGCCAGATCGAGCCTGTCGTCTTCATCGCGCCCGACGGCTATTGGTACAATGGCAAGGCGATCGAGGTCGCCGACAAGATCGCGGCCGTTGCGGCAAAGCTTCCCACCGTCCGCAAGGTCCTGATCGTCGACTATCTCGGCACTTCGAGCGATGTCGCGGCGACCGTCGAGAAGGCTGCGGCGCTGGACGAGGCACTCTCATCCTTCGCGGCCAAGGCGGTCGCTTTCGAACGGTTGCCGTTCGCGCATCCGCTCTACATCCTGTTTTCTTCCGGAACGACCGGCATCCCCAAATGCATCGTCCATTCGGCCGGCGGAACGCTGATCCAGCATGTCAAGGAAGAGCGGCTTCATGCCGGCCTGCTCAACGGCGACCGCTTCTTCTATTTCACCACCTGCGGCTGGATGATGTGGAACTGGCTGGTGTCCGGCCTCGCGTCGGGCGCAACCCTTCTGCTTTATGATGGCTCGCCCTTCTACCCCGACGGCAATGTGCTGTTCGATTTTGCCGACGCCGAGAAGATGACCTATTTCGGCACCTCGGCCAAATTCATCGATTCCGTGCGCAAGGCCGGCCTCAAACCGATCCGCACGCATGATCTTTCCACCGTGCGCACGATCTCCTCCACCGGCTCGCCACTGTCGCCGGAAGATTTTCGCTTCGTCTATGAGGGCATTAAGCACGACGTGCATCTCGCCTCGATCTCCGGCGGCACCGACATCGTATCCTGTTTCGTGCTCGGCGTGCCGACGGAACCGGTGTGGACCGGAGAGATCCAGGGACCCGGTCTCGGTCTCGCCGTCGATGTCTGGGACGACGATGGCCGCCCGCTCAGGCAGGAGAAGGGTGAGCTCGTCTGCACCAAGGCGTTTCCTGCTATGCCAATCGGTTTCTGGAACGATCCCGAAGGCAAGAAATACCACGCAGCCTATTTCGAGCGCTTCGACAATATCTGGTGCCACGGCGACTTCGCCGAATGGACCGCCCATGGCGGCCTGATCATCCATGGTCGCTCCGACGCGACGCTCAATCCGGGCGGTGTGCGGATCGGCACGGCGGAGATCTACAATCAGGTCGAGCAGATGCCGGAAATCCTGGAAGCGCTGTGCATCGGCCAGGATTTCGACAATGACGTGCGCGTTGTGCTGTTCGTGCGGCTGGCTGCCGGCGTTGAGCTCGACGCCGAGCTGGAAAAACGTATCCGGGCGAAAATCCGCAGCGGGGCGAGCCCGCGCCACGTTCCCGCCAGGATCGTCGCCGTCGCCGACATCCCACGCACCAAATCGGGCAAGATCACCGAACTCGCGGTGCGCGACATGGTGCATGGCCGCGCCGTCAAGAACAAGGAGGCGCTGGCCAATCCAGAAGCGCTCGAGCTGTTCCGCGATTTGCCGCAGCTTGCCGACTAAGCAAACAGAGCGGCGCCGCCATTCGGCTTGATAGGTGCTGGTCGAGCATGGTTAACGAAATATCTCGCTCGAATTTACCTAGATTTCATGAGTGGTACACATTGGTAAATTTTCGGCGACGCCGGTAAGGTTTTGTTAAGGGCCGGCACCGATAGTCGTGCGTAACTTGAGGGAGAAATCCCGTTCCTCGAAATCCCCAGAGGATCTGAATTCGCTCAAGCCCCCGTTGTAACAGCAATCCCATCATTCAAGGCGTCCTGTTGGACGCCTTTTCTTTTAGATCAATCCGCGAGCACGCGAGTCGACGGGAAAGCGACTTCGACCAGAGTGCCCTCGCCGGGCGTCGAGTTGATGGTGAATCGAGCGCGGTTCGCCTCGACCATGGCCTTGGTCAGCGGCAGCCCGAGACCGGTGCCGTCGCCGCGCCCGCGCTTCAGCGCGTTGATCTGCTTGAACGGCTTCAGCGCTTGCTCGATCTCGGACTGGCTCATGCCGATGCCGGTGTCGCGCACGCGCATCACGACGTCGCCGGAGATCTCATAGGCGGTCGACACGATTACCTGGCCGCCGGCCTGCGTGTAGCGGATGGCATTCGACAGGATGTTCAGCGCGATCTGGCGCACGCTGCGCAGGTCGGCCACCACTTCCGGCAGCCGTGAGGCGAAACTGGAGCGGATGATGACACGTTCGCGGTTGGCTTGCGGCTGCATCATCGCCACCGTCTCGGCCAGCGTGTCGTTGAGCGACACCGCCTCATAGGCCATCTCCTGCTGGCCGGCCTCGATCTTCGAGATGTCGAGTAGGTCGTTGACCAGGTCGAGCACGTGGTTGCCCGACCGGTTGATGTCGCGCAGATAGTCGCGGTAGCGGTCATTGGCGACCGGCCCGAATTTCTCGTCGACCATCAGCTCGGAAAACCCGATGATGGCGTTGAGCGGCGTGCGGATCTCGTGGCTGATGCGGGCGAGGAAGTCGGTCTTCTGCGAGGAGGCGCGCTCGGCCACGGCGCGCGCCTGGGTCAGATCCTCTTCGGCCCGCTTCCACTGGGTGATGTCGCGCACCACCGCGCAGAACCCGCTGTCGTTGGGCAGCCTGCCGATGGTCATGAACAGCGGAATGAAACGCCCCTGTGCCTCGCGTCCGATCACCTCGCGGCCGTCATTCATCACGCTCGCCACGCCGGGCTCGGACAGTCCGTCGAGATAGTCGCGCGCCGCGCGCTGGCTTTCGATCGCAAACAGCGAAAAGAAGGGTTTGCCGGTCACCTCATCGCTGTCAAAACCGAACAGCGCTTCCGCCGGGCGGCTGATCGAGCGGATCGTTCCGTCACGGCCGATCAGCACGACGCCGTCGGTCGCGGTGTCGATGATGGTGCGCATCTCGGCGATGCGCGCCTTGAGCTCGGAAACATCAGGCTGCGTCTGGTCGTCGGCGCCACCCTGCGGAATAGCCGCTGCCTCGTCGTCGCCGGAACGGCGCACGACCAGCATCAGCGCCTTGCCGCCACGCCACGGTACCGAGCGCAGAATAGCCTCGATCGGGAACTCCTGACCGTCATGTGTCTTCAACCGCAGCGCGTGATCGGTGCCATCGGAGGCGCTGTCGTCATAAGGATCGGCAAACAGCGCGCCGAGGCCACCTGCATCCTCCAGATCGTCGAGCGTGTCATAGCCGGTCAGGCTGAGGAATTCCTCATTCGCATAGTGAAGATCGTCACCGGAATGGATGAGCAGGGGCACCGGCAGCTTGCCGAGAATCGAAATGTCCGCAGCGTTGTTGTCGTCTGCGGTCGAAAAAGCCGATGGCACGAACCCTTCGAGCTTGAGCGACGGCACCTGCAGGCGCGGCCGCTCGACGGGCGCCGGCTCCATGTCACCGGCATGGCCGATGTCATCGGCTGACGAATGGGTTTCATCGTCATCGGACCGCGCCCAGTCCTCGCTGTCTTCTGCGTCACGGAAATCGGCAGCCGTCATGCTGTCGTCGTCTTCGGCGGCGATCGATCGACTGTCCGAGTCAGCGATTTCCTGCGTCGCCCTGTCCGGCTCTGCAACCGGCGCGCCGCCGCTGTTGTCGGCGACATTATCCCGGTCGGCATAGTCGAGCAGCGAGCCTGAGATGTCGCGCACGGTTGATTCCGGCTGCTCGCCTTCGAGCCTTGCGACATCCTTCTCGTCTTCGCCATCGGTTTCGGTCGGTTCCGCCGCAGCCGGTTCTGCCGGCTTTGCAGCGTCGGGCTGTTCGGTCGGGGGATTGTCCTTCTTGAGCCGCTCGCCGATTTCACGGAATGCACTGCGTTCCAGCGTCGACAGGCCTTTGTCATTGGCCGGCTGCCTGTGCTCGGCCAACCGGATCACCTTGTCGGCAAAGCGCCGCTCCGGCTTCGGCACGATGGTCAGCGCCGGCACCTCACCCTTGAATGGGTCGGTGTCCTCAGGCGTTTCGGCGACTTCCGGCTCGACGGCTGCGGGGGTTTCGGCATTAGGGACAAGCGCCATGCCGATCGCTTCCGGATCGACCACCGCATCGCTGGAGCGGGCCACGCCGAAACCACGAAAACCTTCGAAGGCACGGCTTCGGCTGTAGACAGGCAGCGCCGCCAGGTCGACGGGTATCTTGAAATCGGTGCCGGCAACCGGCCACAGCACCGAGCGGCCGGACCAGGTGTCGCGGCGATCGAGCAGGCCCGCGATCTCGCCGGACGCATCGAGGTCGAAGGTGGCCGCGACATCCCTGAAGCGCCGGCCGATCACATCGGCGGCAGGCTTGCCGACGAGTTCCGCGAATTCCGGCGACAGGGCACTGAACCTGCCCTCGGCGTCGGTGCGCCAGACGAAACGCAGGGGCGCCGCCGCGCGGTCGATCGGGGGGATGGCACGGTCGGCCGGGGAGGCGGCCCTGGTGGCATCCTGCGCGGTATTCTCCGCCGAAGCGTCCGACGCGGCCGGTGCCTCGACAGGCCCGGATGCGTTCGGTCGGCCCGGCTCTTGTGTCTCACCCTCGCTGGCGCTGAAATACCAATGGTCAAGCTGCGTGGGGGCTCCGCCGGCCGCAGGGCGGGCGCTATCGGCTGCTTCCGGGCTCTGCTCGGTCGCATCGGGCCCAGTCGCATCAGGTCCAGTCGAATCGAGTTGGGGCGAACTGGGAATGTCATGCTCCACCGACACCGAAGTGTCTTCGCCGGCTGCCGGAGCAGTCTCCGCTGCCGCATCCGCCTTCGCGACTGTTGCCGGCGCGTTGTCCTGTTCTGCTTTTGGCTGGACTACGGCATCGGCCGCAGCGCCATAGGTGCGCTCGCCAGCGGAGGCTTCTTCGGAGTCAAGCTGGTTCTCGTCGATCACCACCAGCAGGTGCCGCTCATCCGTCAGCCGGGCGAGACCGGCCGGATAGGAAGTGGTGCCGCCTGGAACGAGGCGTTTGACGATGCGATCGCTCTCGTTCGCCACATCGGCCACGAGCGCTGCCAGCGTCTCGGGCAAGATGCCGAGCGCCGAAAAACCATCGGAAGCGGCCTCGATATTGCCCTTGGCGTCGACGAAGGCGATGAAATGACCGTCTTCGGTAAAGCCGCTGATGGCCCGAGCGGCGATCTCGGCAGCGCTGCGCGAGCCGGTCTGTGCCGCCGGCACCGCCAGCATGATCGCGTTTTCGCCGTCAGGCATGGTCACGGCGCTGGCCAGAAAGCCAACCGCGCGGCTGGTTAGGCCGGTTGCCAGCCGCACCGTGATGGCGCGGTCGCGGCCGATCTGTGGAAAACCGCTTGTCGCCATGATCTGGCGCCGGGCGATCAGTGGCAGCCCTGTCGAGGCGCCGATGATGGCCTCGATGTCGGGGTAGCCGAACGCCGCCGCCCCTGGTCCGTTTGCCCAGATCACCTGTTCGAGATCTGCCGACAGAAGGGCGATCGCGTCGCCTGCGGCAAAGCGCTGGCGGACCGCGTCGAGCACGGCGACGTCGAGGAAGGAGTAGTTTTCGGACGGCATGCGCTTGGCGGACCCTCACGGAACGGGCAGTTTTTCCAGTTAACGTTTTGTTAATAAAAGCCGACGGCGCGAAGGTCCACAAGCCATAGCGTGCAACCGCTGGAATCTCTGGGCTCGTGGTTAACGCAGGGAAAGAATTTTATGGTGCACTGCAACAAGGATATTGCAATGCACAAAAATTGCCTTTATATTGCCATCACACATGAACGAGACGGCTTTCTGTCAAAGCCGCTGCCACTGCAAAGGATGGAAAATGTCCAGGACCAAGACTGCTGAAACGATCGAAAACGTTGAATTCCCGAGCTTCGATGCTTCCAAGGCCACCGACCAGATCCGCGCTTTCGCCGAAAAGGGCGTCGAGCAGTCGAAAGAGGCCTATGCCAAGCTGAAGACCGGTGCGGAAGAGACCCAGAAGGCTCTGGAGTCGACCTTTGAGACCGCCAAGACCGTTTCCAACGACCTGTCGCTCAAGACCATCGCTGCTCTGCGCGCCAATACCGAAGCCGGCTTTTCGCATTTCGAAGCCCTGATCGGCGCCAAGTCGCTGTCGGAAGTCGTCGAGCTGCAGACCGCATTCCTGCGCAAGCGCGTCGAGATGGCCGTCGAGCAGGCAAAGGATTTCCAGACCGTCACCTCCAAGGCGGCCGAAGACGTCTCCAAGCCGATAAAGACCGCCTTCGAGAAGGCGATGAAGGAAATTAAGGCCGCCTAATATTTGCGCATATTTCGAAGATGCAACAAAAGGTCGCATTTCTTCGAATAGGATTATGTGAAATATAGTGGTCAAGCGAAATACCCGGTGGGTGGAACCTCCTCCCTCTGCTCTCCGGGGTGACCAGCCAGCACCTCCTCCCGCTGGCTCGTAACAGGAAAAGGCCGGCACCTCCTCCCGCCGGCCTTTTTCTTTGCCCGGCGAAAAGGCGACGCCGTTGCCGGAGCGATCTTTGCCTACAGCACCGCGCGTCCTCTTGGAGGCGCACAGGACGGCGTAGAACTTTGGATTTTGCGCGTGATCCTTTCCGAAAATCGATTCTGATTTTCGGGGTCATGCGCGGCCAAAAGCCTTGAATTAAACTCCGATAGCCCGTATGGACGCATCGCCGAACGACAGAGCGGGTCCCGGAGAATGAACGGTCCATCTCGATCCCGCTCGGGCAAACGTGCCGTTGTAGCTCAGATGGTTAGAGCGCCGGATTGTGGATCCGGAGGTCGCTGGTTCGATCCCAGCCAACGGTACCATTGGCTTGTCGGTTAAATCACTGAATTTGTTAGGGCGGCTGCGCTGCCTATGTGTCAGCCGCAATCGTCGCCTTTAGCCACTGCGTGATGGCATCGAAAGCGATCGGTTTGGTCGTGTCGACGTCAAACAGCGGTCCGCGCCGCAGCGGCGCGGCACGCTTGGCCAGTTCGATCAGTTCGGGGATGTAGGCCGCGCCGGGATGGCCGGCGGGGCGCTGGTCGAGCCGTGCGCGATAGCGCTCGGCCAGAACCTCGCCGGGCGCGTGACACCAGATTTCGGCGGTCTGCTCGACGCCAGCCCTGCGCAGGTGATCCTCGAGCACCTGGCGCGGCTGGAAACCGAACCAGGCATCGACGATAACTGTGGTGCCCGCCGGAGCTTCGCCGACGATCGACCAGATCGCCTCGTAACTGGCGCGGCCGAGCGTGCGGTTGAATTCACGGTCGCCGCCGCCGAGCGCCTCGAGGAACGGGTTCTTGACCGTATCGAGCGTGAGCAACGGCCATCCCATCCGGTCGGCGATACCGCGCGAGACCGTGCTTTTGCCGCTGGCAGGGATGCCGTTGACCAGCACGGCGCGTCTGGTGGGCACGGCACGCCGGCCGGGATCGAGCCGAGCGGACGGCAGGGACACCGGCGACGCCTGCGTGACCGTCGCCTCAGCGGCGAGCGCTTGCAGACCGGCGCCAATGACGCCGGCGTCGTCGCCGAGTTGCGCCGGTTCCACCGGGCATTGGTACCAGGGAGCCAAAGCCGGGGCGTTGGCAAGTGCCCTGTGGGCCGCCAGGCCAAGTCCGCCGCCGAGCAGGACTAGATCGGGGGCGAACATGGCCACGGCCGAATCGATTGCGGCACGCAGCGGCCTGGCCCAGGCTTCGAGTATGCCGCGCGCCAGCGTGTCACCGCCCGCATCCCGGGCAAAAAGCTGATCGACCGAAACATCCGGACCGAGGCCTACCCGCGCGATGTGACGGCCAAGCGCGGTGCCTGAGCTGGTGGTTTCAACGCAGCCGCGCCGGCCGCAGACGCACGCTTCGCCTGTTATGTCGACAGTGATATGGCCGAGCTGCCCAGCCGTCCCCTTGCCGCGGACGATCTGCCGATCTAGAGCCACGGCACCACCAATGCCGGTCCCGATCGTGAACATGACGATGCTTTCATGGCCTCTGGCGGCGCCGAGAGCCATTTCCGCGACCAGTGCCATGTTGCAATCATTGTCGATCAAGACGGGCTTGCCTGCCAGGCTTTCCAGTCGTTGCGCCAGGGGGATCGAGGCGAGGTTGACGTAGCCTCCGGACAAGACCGCGCCAAGCCGGGCATCGACGCGTCCGGGAACGCCGATGCCGATGGCGGCAACTTCGGGAGAATCGAGCCGGCGCACCATTTCGGCGATCCGGGAGAGCACAAGCTCCGGATCCGGCGCGCTCTTCTCGGAAATACGATCGAGGATTTCGCCTGTGCCGGAAATGCGGGCGGCGCGCAGATTAGTGCCGCCGATATCGATTCCGATGGCCATCGAACTAGAGCCGGTTCCATTTCGACTAAATCGAAATGGGGCTCCATCTTGCTGTTTGACCATGATCTTTTCCGAAAACCGGTCCCCACTTTTCGGGATCATGGTCTGAGGCATGACGTCCCGTGCGTGCCTGGTGTGAACGCCGAACGGCTAAGCGGCTTTCTGCCTGTAGTTTCCGATCACCGCCTGAAGCTCGCGCAATCTCGCCACAGCGATGGTCTTAAGCCTTTCCCGCTGAATGTCACGGTCAAGCGAGATGCAGTCCTTCCACAGCGACCGGCCGGCGATGACGCCTGACGCGCCGTTCTTCATCGCGATCTCGACCTGGCCCAGGAAGGTTGCGTGGTTGACGCCGGCGGAGAGGACCGCCCATGGCACTTGGCCGGCCATGCTGGTGATCCTTGCGCAGGCTTCCGGCGTTCCGGGATAAGGAAGCTTGAGCACCTTTGCCCCGCATTCCAGCGAAATCCGGGTGCCCCCTTCGACTAGCCAGGGGATCTTGGCCGTATAGTCTTCAAGGCTTTCCCCTTCGACCTGATAGGTCAGGAACTCGACGACAAGCAGGAGGTCCTCTTGCGCGAAGTCGGCGATGCATTGGCGCAGAATGGCGATATTGTGCTCATTCGCCTCAGGCCTGTCAGCCCTGAGATAGACCATGATCTTGCCGCCGGTGCCGCCGAGCTCGCGGACGCGGCGCGCGTCGATGCCGGGAACGAGGCGCGACAGGCGGTAGCCGGCGGGCGAGACGTCGAAGCCTGAGGCGTCGAGGCCGATGAGCAGAGCCGTATCGCGGTTCAGCACCCCTTCATCGACAACCCGCGGCACCGCGCAGAGCGGGTCGAGCAGCACGCAGGATGCCTGGCTGGCGAGGTATCGCGTGATGTCCGACTTGGTGTCGCCGAGCATGTCGTTGGTGATCTTGGCCTGTTCTGCAGGGTCCGACGCAAGCAAGGTACGCATGCCGCCGCGCTGGTCACAGGCGATGGCCATCATGGCCCCATCCTTGCCGCATATCTGCTGGTAGCCGCGCAACTCTGCGGTCGTCATCTTTGTCATGGTCTTCTGTCCGATGTTGGCGCCCATTCACCAGGGCGCAGATCCGTGGAACAAGAAAGGTTCAGTTTTTAACTGCCTCTCGGCAGCGAGTTTTTGCCGCTTTGATGCGCTATCGACCGAGAAATTTGGCCTTGGCCCGTGGAAACGGGCCCACATTGCGAGTCAGCCGAATTTGCGCGATAACTCCCATCCGTCGATGGGTCTGTAACACATTGCTGAAAGGAATTGCAAGCTGCCTGTCCCTCCCGCACAAGATGCAGCCGCCGCATCGCGGACGATGCTGCATACGGTCGCCAAACTGCACTACGAGGCGGAGATGTCGCAGGTCGATATCGCGCGGCGGCTTGGTGTCTCCACCGCGACCATATCGCGTCTTCTGCAGCGGGCGAGGGCAGAGGGCATCGTGCGGATCGAGGTTCTCGATCTTGCAACGCCCGAAGGCATCACCACGCAGCTGGTCGAAGGGCTGGGACTTCGCGACGGGGCAGTCATCGAAACACCAGCAGCCGGTGCGCTGACGGCGCTCGCCGCGCCGCTCGGCGCCTTGCTTAAGCAAGCGGAACTGACGGCCGGGTCGGTGGTCGCCATCGGCTGGGGGCGAGCCATTCGCGAGGTGATCCGGGCAGGCCTGCCGCGCATTCCCGGCGTTCTTACCGTCGCTGCCACCGGCGGCATGCAGCAGCAGGCGCCGCATTTTCAGATCAACGAGTTTGTGCGGCTTGCCGCCGAAGAGTTCGGCGGGACGCCGCATTTCATCCATGCGCCCTATCTGCCGTCCACCGAGTTGCGTGAGGTCTTCCTCGGCGATGCGGCCATCCGCGACAGCGTCGCGCTTTGGGACCGGACCGACGTTGCGATCGTCGGCATCGGCCTGCCCCATGCCATCAATCCGCCCGAGGCGAGCGCGGCCACGCTGAGCGAGCAGGCATTGTTCCACGCGGCTGGAGACGTTATCAGGCATTATTTCGACGCCGAAGGTACCCTTATCCCGTGGGAAGGGGAGAGCCGGATGATCGCTATGTCGCCGGCCCAGCTTCGAGCCGTCCCTCTGGTGATCGGTGTTGCCGCCTCGCCGGAGAAGGCGACGGCCATTATCGGTGCCGTCCGCGCCAGGCTTATCAATGCTCTGGTAACGGATACCAAGACGGCCCAGGCCATTCTCGAGGCTCTCTTGCCTCAATAGAGGCGGGCGCGCCGATCGGCACACCTGATCGATCCCAAACGTGGCTCGCCAGCCCACCGCCGTGAAATCATCAGTTGTGCCGTCAAAGCGTTGGGGCAATAGTCTGCACAAAGGGGGCTCTGCGGCGCAGACAAATGTCGTCCGGTTTGAAGGCGTTTCCAGCCAAGAAATACCAGGTTGCAATTTCTTTCAGCAAAGTGTTACAACTTTGCGGCTAGGCACGCATGTGCGCCGAGCGGCGCTATTCCCTGGACCTTGCGGAGGCTAGGAACGGGACTGCGCGCATCAGGCTGGTCGGGTTTCGACTGGCTGATCTAACGACTGGGGGCGCTCGGGAGGAAGCTGCCCATAACAGCAAGCAGGCGAAACCCGTTTCTCGCCGCCAGCATTTCACGTAGCCGGAACGGATTGACGGCCATGTCGATGTCAATCGCAACGGCAAATCTGCCAACATTATGAGGAGGATGTTATGAAGAAGATTGTTGCCGCCCTTGCGGCTCTCGCCATCTGCGCAACGGCGCTGATCACGCCCGCTTTGGCGCAGGACAAGAAGTTCACGGTTGCTCTCGTTCCCGGCCTTACCACCGACGGTTTTTACATCACCATGCGCAAGGGAGCGCAGGCAGCAGCCGATGCCCTTGGCGTGACCCTGGTTTTCCAGGGCGCCCCGGATTTCAATCCGGTGACGCAAGTCCCCGTGCTTGACGCGGTCATCGCCAAGAAGCCGGACGCCATCCTGATTGCGCCGACCGACAAGGTTCAATTGGTCGAGCCGCTTCGCAAGGCCAATGATGCCGGCATCCCGGTGATCACCGTCGACACCTTCATCGGCAGCGGCGTCTATCAGACCGGTGCCGGCGAGGCGGATTTCCCGCTGTCCTATATCGCCTCGGACAACATTCTCGGCGGCGAGATCGCCGCCCGGGCATTGGCCAAGGCCATAGGCGACAAGGGCAAGGTCTACGTTTCGAACGTCAAGCCTGGCATTTCGACCACCGATCAGCGTGAAGAGGGCTTCAAGAAGGAGATGGCGGCCAATCATCCCGGCATCACCGTCCTCGAAACCCAGTTCAATGACAATGACGCCAACAAGGCCGCCTCGCAGCTTCAGGCTGTGTTCGCGCGCAACTCCGATCTCGTTGGAGTGTTCGGTGCAAACCTGTTCTCGGCGCTCGGCGCGGCGAATGGCGTCCAGCAAGCTGGGCAGACCGGCACCATCAAGGTCGTGGCGTTCGACGCCCCGACTAGCATCGTCGACAACATCAACACCGGCTTGGTGGACGTGGCGATTGCCCAGCATCCGGCTGAGATCGGCTATTTTGGTGTCGTTTCGGCCTATGCCCACCTGACAGGCCAGTCGATCCCGGTTGCGATCGGCACCGGCTTCACGATCATGGACAAGTCGAACATCGCCGATCCGAACATCTCAAAGTACCTCTATTCCGAATGAGTCCAAACCAGCTTGATCTCCTTCCGGCTTGCCGGGAGGAGATCTGCGCCGGGTCTCTGGGACCCTGTTGACGGAGGCCGCGCCCGCGGATCGGATATATCAATGACCTCAACATCACCAATCGAGCAAAGCGAAACCCATGTCGCCCCTCAGGCCGACCATGGTGATCCGGCCAGGACCTGGCTCGGACGCATCGCTGAAGGGCGCGCCTGGCTGTTTCTCGCCGGCCTGATCATCTGTTTCGAGGTTTGGTCGAGGCTCTCCTTCGGCGCGACCTTCGTGCTCAATCCGTTCAACGTGCAATCCATCGCGATATTTGCCGTGGCGCCGCTGCTGCTTGCGACCGGACAGACATTCGTCATCATTTCGGGAGGCATCGACCTCTCGCTGGGCTTCATCATGGGCCTTGCGGCCGTCGTTGCGGCCCACGCTACGAACATGGCGGGAGCCGTAATCCCGCTGCCAATTGCAATGCTGGCGGGTATTCTGGCGGCCGTGATTGTCGCAGGCTTGCCTGGTGTCATCAACGGCTTGCTGATCTCGCGCCTGAGAGTTCCGCCTTTTATCGGCACGCTTGGCATGTTCGGCGTGGCGCGCGGCGTTGCTTTCCTGTTGGCCGGCGGCACCACGGTGCCGGTCCAGAATTCCTGGTTCGCGCTGCTCGGCAACGGCAGGTTCTACGGTGTCCCTTATCTCGTCATCATCGCCGCCGTTTTCGTTGTCGTGATGCACTACATCCTGAGCCAGACCCGATTCGGTCAGCACAACTACGCTATCGGCGCCAATGTGCAGGCAGCGCGTCGTGCCGGCATCGACATCAGGGGCCATACCCTGCGTCTTTATGTGCTTTCGGCGATGTGCGCAGGCCTCGGTGGCGCGCTCTATGCGGCGCGCTTCACCGCTGGCGCGGCACAGGCCGGCGAGCCGTTGCTGCTCGACAGCGTCGCAGCCGTCGTGATCGGTGGCGCCAGCCTGTTCGGCGGATCCGGCACCATCTTCGGGACGGTTGCCGGTGCGCTGGTGATCGCGGTCATTCAGTACGGGCTGGTTTTCGTCAATGTCGAGCCGTTTTGGCAATTCATCGCCGTCGGCTTCGTCATCATCATTTCCGTTCTCATCGACCAGGCGCAGCGCCGGTTCAGTGGAGCCCGTCAGGATGAATAGCCCAGCCCAGACCATCCCCCTTCTGGAAGTCCGGAACCTTTCCAAGCACTTCGGCGCCGTCCGGGCGCTCAACGACTTCTCCATGGTCGTGCGGCCCGGCGAAGTGGTGGCCCTGGCGGGCGACAACGGCGCCGGCAAGACGACGCTGATCAAGGCGATATCGGGCGTCTTTCAGCCGACGGGCGGTGAAATTCTGCTGAGGGGTCAACCGGTGACGTTTGCGACGCCGCATGAGGCGCGCGAAAAAGGCATCGAAACCATCTATCAGGATCTCGCTCTCGCCGACAATTTGTCCATCGGCGCCAATATCTTCCTCGGTCGTGAACCCATGCGCAAGGCCTTCGGCTTCCTGCCGGTGCTCGATCGCAAGGCCATGGCGGTTGCCGCCAAGAAGACCATGGGCCGGCTGGATTTCCATGTCAGTCGGCTCGACGCCCCGGTCAGCAATTTCTCCGGCGGTCAGCGGCAGGCCGTTGCCATCGGCCGGGCCGTCTATTGGGACGCGCAGATCCTGATCATGGACGAACCGACTGCGGCCCTCGGCGTTCCCGAGCAGCGCAAGGTCATCTCGCTCATCCACCAGCTCAAGGCGCAAGGCAGAGGCGTGATCTTCATCTCGCACAATCTGCAGGACATTTTCGCCGTTTCCGACCGCATCGTCGTGCTGCGCCGGGGCGTTCAGGCCGGCGAGCGCAAGATCTCGGAAACCAACCATGACGAAGTCGTCAAGCTCATGGTTGGCGGATAGGCCGAACTTTTCGACTGCTGAAACAAACTCACGTCCCGAGGGAGTGAGCTTCCGGGTGGCGAGCTGGCAAAGTGGGCCGCTCTCCGGTGAGAAGCGACCGGCATAGCTACCGCGCCTAAAGCGCGTCGCGCTCGACCGGCCTCATGCGACGCGCTTTAGATTGTTGTTTTATGCATGTCGTTATCGCAAAACCGCTGCACGCTTTTGCGCGACATGCATTTAGCCGCTGCTCAGCATCGCAATGCGATCGGTCGATTCCGGCGAAATATGCTCGCCCCCGATGATGATGATATGCCATCCAGACACCCTCGGGGCAACGGAAAGGGGCAGGATGGCGAGCAGAGTCGACATTGAATGAGGATGTCACTATATAGCGGCGGCTTTGGCCGCGTATCATAGGGTTGCGCAGCGAACGGCGCTACGTATTATGACACCTATTGTCATACAAATTGACTGGAATACCGGAAAAAAGCAAGTAGAAACAATGGCGCGATCCGGGACATGATCCCCAGCCAACGGTGCCAATCTCCCAAGAAAATAGAATCTCCTCAAGAATTACGATGTGCTCCTTGAACCTTCGATTTCCTTCAGCTCTGTGGAGCTTGGGCAAGATCGGCTTGCCGGGTGACGACGACTCGGTTGGAATGGGAGCGTGCATCTTTCCGGGGATACCGGCGTTTATGATTACCAACCGGCGCAGCCGCCAGGGAACAGCAGTATGAGTGAACACGCGATCGAGTTCTTGCAGGAATGGATCGGCGAAAAGGTCCACTGCCACGCCTCGCCGGACAGGATCGAGAAGCAAGCCGAGACCCTCGCCAGGGAATGTGCCGCCAACGCGGCTGAGGCCGGCATACCGCTGGAGGATATCCAGGAAGAGGTCGGCGATATCAAGGAGCTTATAGCGTCGAAGCTGGAAGAGGCGGCTGAGGCCGACCAGGACGAAAAGAATTCGGACAAGCCTGCCGGGTGATCTGCCGACCCGGCGAAAGGCCGGGGAAAGCATTATTGACCCGGCTCAACCATATGCAAGACCGGTGCGGCGCGTGTGACGCGCCAGGCAGTCTTACGTCCCCTGACGACTTGCATCGAATCTGCCCTCGAGCCATGCCTTCGGCAGCGCCGGCACGAAATTGCCGTCGCGCCCGGTCATGTCGTCATTGGCGACCAGCGCATTGAGGATCGCTTCCTCCACGCCTTCGATCACGGCGTCGAAGAACGGATCGATCTCGCTATCCGGGACAAAATCGGCGCTGGCGATGCGGCCTGACGGCGCCAATGCCGCCTCGCGGTTGGCGGTCGAAAAGCCCAGGAAAATATCGCCCGAGCTATGATAGCCGAAGCCGCCGGTCATGGCGACGCCGAGCGGCACCCGGCGGGCCAGCCGCTTCACTTGATGCGGCAGGAACGGCGCATCGGTGGCGACGATCCCGATGATAGAACCCTTCTCGGCGCGCGGCGTGCTTTCGCGGATCGCCGGTTCCACGAGATCGGGCCCGGCGCGCAGGCCGCGAATGGTAAAATTGCTCCGCTTGCCGAAATTCGCCTGCACGAACGCACCGACCGTGTAGCGCTGGTCTTGCCATTCGACGATGCGCGATGCCGTGCCGGAGCCGGCCTTGAAACCGAAGGCGATCATGCCGGTGCCGCCGCCGACGCTGCCTTCCTCGATCGATCCGCTGGTCGCGCCATCGAGCGCCGCAGCAACATGCTCGAACCTGAGATGGTGGCCGTTGATGTCGTTCAGGAAGCCGTCGTAGGTTTCCGCCGCCACCGGCAGGCCCCAGGCGCTGTCGAGCGCGGCCGGCAGCACGCGCTGCATCCAGTGCAGCGTCGCGTCGCGTGAAACGCCGCAGGAGTGCGTGTTGGTGATGGTGATCGGGAAATTGAAGGCACCCGTCTCCTCGATGATGTGCGAGCCGGTCAATTCGCCATTGCCGTTCTGGCTGAAGATCCCGGCAAAGACCGGCGTGGCGAGATCTGCGTGCGGTCTGGGCAGGATAGCGGTCACGCCGGTGCGCACCGGTCCCTGGCCGACCACCAGCGCACCATCGCCCGAAATCAGCGTCGAATAACCGACCGCAACGCCAGGCACATCGGTGATGGCGTTGAACGGTCCGGGCGTGCCGTCAAAACTTATGCCGAAGGCTCTCGCGCGCGGCTTGCCGGAAGGCGTCGTCTGGTGATGATTGTCGGTCATTGCCATTCAGAAAGTCATGCGCGCTCAGAATTCATGGGCGCTCGGAAATAATGGCCACTCAAAACAGAGAGCCTTGATTGCCAGGCTCCTTGGCTTTGGCGGCCGGCTTTGCAATTGTTTTTGGCCGTGCGGCACCGCTGGTCGCAACCGCATCGGCGGTTCCGTCGGCGAACTCCCACGAAAATGGCCCGCCC